>JBJEWX010000082.1:0-2858 GCA_051885275.1 Succinivibrio sp.
GATAAAGAAGCTAGGTGACTTAATCATCAATTCTAAGCATAACAGCTGTAGACAGATCAACCTTATGCGGATGTTTAAGCTTAACAGACCATCCTGTTCCAGGGGCAACCTCAAGTGGCTTGCCATCCTTGGCATTTACAAGAGAGGAACCGTCAAGCTCAACCATTCCCTTAGGGGTAAAGAGCACAATATGTGAGTTCTTCTCAAATCTGTTCTTCACATCAATGTTTAAGGTTCCATCTTCCTCCTGAGAGGTTATCTCTCCGCAGATCTGATACTTGCCAGGGTTTGGGGAGTTAGTCTCATAATCCTGTGTCTTATCCGGTCTGTGAGGCTCTAAAAGGGCAGTAGTATAGCCTCGGGATGGAATAGAATTTACTATGGCGTAACTCTCATTTGGAATTTCCAATCCGCTGCAGATAGCATCAATTGCCAGTCTGTAGGCCCTTGAGATTGCTGCAGAGTAGAAAGGAGAGCGGGAGCGTCCTTCAATTTTCAGAGAATCCACGCCAATTTCAATTAGGCGTTTGAGTACAGGAAGAGTGCAGAGATCTTTTGAATTCATAAGATATGAACCGTTGAGATCTTCCTCCATTGTCATCCACTCCCCAGGATGATGCATACTCTCTTCGAGCTGAGCACTTAAAATAGTACCGTCATCAGCTTCAAAAGTTGTAACATCATCAGCAGTTGCAGAGTGAACATTTCTGATGTTAAAACCATAGCGGCATGAATTGTTGCAGGCACCGATATTAGCATCACGGTGAGAGAGCAGACCTGAGATCAGGCATCGGCCTGATACTGCAATACATAAGGCTCCGTGAGCAAATACCTCAACCTCCATGTCAGGACATTCCTGTTTTATCATGTCAATTTCAGTCAGAGAAAGCTCGCGGGCTAAAATACATCTTGTAAGACCAACCTTCTGCCAGAATTTTACAGAGCCTGCATTTACGGTATTTGCCTGTACTGACAGGTGGATAGGAATATCCGGATAGCGGTTTCTGACAATATCAATCAAACCAGGATCTGCCATGATAAAAGCATCCGGTTTAAGCTGAGCCATCTCATCTACCACATGTTCAAAAGCTGCCACACGGCGCACATGGGGAATAATATTTAAGACTGCATGAACCTTTTTGCCCATAGCGTGGGCTTCTTCAATGCCTTTAATAAAATCCTCACGAATAAAGCCGTTTCCCCTGACTCTCAGTGACCACTTAGGCACTCCTGCATAAACCGCATCAGCACCATAATGCAGAGCCATATGAAGGTGTTTTAAACTGCCGGCAGGGGCTAGCAGCTCCGGTTTTTTAAGCACGGTCACAGCTGAAGACCTCCATCAGGTAGTCACAAAGGGCAGTAAAGATCTCGCCTTGCAGAATCAGTAAAGACTGCATATCTGCAATTTCGTCTTCTGTTTTTTCAGGGAGATTTCGCTCAAGGTAGATATCAGTTGGTTTTATTTTTTTAAGAGCTATATCAGAGGTAAGCGTAAAGTCAACCGCGCTGTCATAGGAGAGACCTATTTCAGTTGCAAGTTTACCCGCCTCAAGGTGAACTCCAATCTCCTCGCTTGTTAGATCCTCTTTTGAGGCACGGATAATACCGCCATCCTTGTCTGAGCTCTTTAAGGTAGTCTCAGATCCCAAGGCAAGCTTTTGAGGCAGAGTGGTGGCATCCTTAAGCCAGGAGGTCATTTTGCTGTCCACCATGGTTTTTGCGCTTAGAAGCTTTGCTGGGAAGCTTGAAAAGGCCTCACGTAAAAGAGCTAAAGACTTTTCTGCTCTTTTAGTTGAGGTGGTTGCAATGCCCACAACTCCGGTTGATGAATTAAACCAGATTAAAAGTTCACGGCGGGTTGCAAAAGCCTGTGAGAGCAGTTTTCCGGTAACTGCAGCCTTAAGAGCCTCTTTTTCGTTCTTTCTAAGCTGTCTTTTAAGTTCAATCTCCTTTGCGTCAGTTACAGCATTTAATTCTGTTTTGACAACCGAAGATGGCAGAAGCTTGGTTTCCTCAATAATCTTAAAAAAGTGATTATCCCCGCTGCCAAAATGATACTGAGGTGCCTTTGGGAAAATTGGCGCAAAACCTACACTGCTAAGCTCCTGAGCTGCGCATGGCTTAAACTTTGCCTTGTCTAAGGCTTCTTCAACTAAAGCCTCATCTTTGATTACGTGTTTGAGATCAGTTAGATCAACTGTGTAGAAACGAAGGTTTTTAAACCACATAATTTTAATGTTTCCTATATTGACAATATGGTCATGATTATGGACAAAAACAGCGATTTTTTCAAGCTGTATGAAGGGGCTCAAACACGTATATATAATTGATTTTGTAAGCTAAAAATGGTAATATGCAGAATATATTTTTATTTTTGTTTTGCCTTTTCTCAACATATAACAAAGAAGAGGCAAATTTAAGACTATAGGGCATAATCTGCCCTGTTTTCTTCTAGGGAAACCTCTTTTGTTAGGGTGGCAACTCCAGATGTTTCTGCTGTATTTTTTTCTTTAGAAGACACATATTATTAAAAAGGTAATCTAATGTCAGACAATACCGGCAACACAAATAATGAGCAGTCAGGCTCAGAACAGGCATTAACAACAGCTTTGAGTGTAAATTCAGCTGTTCCTACCATCAATATTGAGGATGAGCTTAAACAGTCCTTTATTGATTACGCAATGTCAGTAATTGTTGATCGTGCGCTTCCAGATGTCCGTGACGGCTTAAAGCCAGTTCACAGACGTGTGCTGTTTGATATGTATGATCTTAAGGTATGGAGCACAGGTCAGACTAAAAAGTCAGCTCGTATTGTAGGTGACGTTATCGGTAGATTCCACCCTCATGGCGATGCC
>JBJEWX010000083.1:0-2848 GCA_051885275.1 Succinivibrio sp.
CCCCTCTTACTGTCTCAAATACATGATACTTCTCATTTAACTTTGCAATCTGCTCTTTGAGGTATGCAGAAAGCGCTCTTACATTCTCAAGAAAACTCTCAGAGCTAACCTTGTCGATAACATAACAGCCTACTGAGCAGGCAAGCGCATTACCACCAAAGGTTGAGCCGTGAGTACCCGGTACAAAATGCTTTGCAAATCTGTCATAGGTTAGAACTGCACCTATAGGAAGTCCGGCCGCAAGGCCTTTTGCTGAAGTCAGAATATCAGGCTTCACAGGAGTCTGCTCATAGGCATATAAGGTTCCGCTTCTAGCAACACCTGTCTGCACTTCATCAAAGATTAAAGCTGCATTAAACTTGTCACAAAGCTCACGCACCTTAAGCAAAAAGTCATCATCTGCCTTAAGAATACCGCCCTCGCCCTGAATAGGCTCTAAGATTACTGCACAGGTTTTCTCAGAAATGGTATTCTCAAAAGTCTTGATATCATTAAAAGGAATATGGGTTACAGCAGCAGGTTTTGGACCAAAGCCATCAGAATAGCAGTCCTGTCCGCCTACTGTAACAGAAAAAAAGGTTCTGCCATGAAAACTGTTAACAAAAGATATGATCTCGTTCTTCTGTTCACCATACTCATTAAAAGCAACTCTTCTAGCTAATTTTAAGGCTGTCTCATTTGCCTCAGCTCCTGAATTTACAAAGAATACCTTCTCATAGCCGGTTGCAGCTGTCAGTTTCTTTGCAAGTGTCAGAGTGTATTCATTACAGAAAATATTACTTACATGAATAAGCTTTCTGCAGGTTTTCTTTATCACCTTCTGCACACCTGAATTGGTGTGACCTAGGCAGTTAACTGCAATACCCGATGTAAAGTCCACATATACATTGCCTTCGTTGTCGTATACATGTGAACCGTGTGCCTTTTTAATCACCATGTTCATTGGGCTGTAACATGGAAACATTACTTCATCAAAGGTCTTTCTTGTAATCTTCATATTATTTGTGATCCTCTACATTGTATATATATGCCACTTCATCACACTGTTCCCTCTTTGGACAGTTCTCACAGTCTTTTAGGATCTTCTCAGGAAGAGCCTCAATAACTGTTTTCTGGAAACCTACCCGAGAGAAGAACTCTGGGCTTCGTGTAAGCACAAATACCCTTTTTATGAACATCTTAGCGGCACGTTTAAGCAGATAATTAACAATTGCTCTGCCCTGTCCCTGTCTTTGAATAACAGGAGAAACACCAAGTGAGCGAATTTCTGCCAAACCTGAATCATATACATACAGACAGGCGCAGCCTACAACCTTACTATCCTTGACACATACGGCAAAAGTCTGAATTCCGCGAATAATATCATTTCTTTTTCTTGGAAGATTCTGACCCTGCTTTGCCCAATACTCAATCATTTCCATCAGGGCATCAACGTCTGCTAATGTTGCCTGACGGACAGTAAAGTTTGCCTTTTCCTGCTTTAAAAAGATCTTGTTAACAGTAAGAAGAGCTTCATTAACCTTTATCAGATCTTCTCTGCTGATAAGATCTTTGCTGTGAAGCTCTGAAATCTTGTCGTATATTTCTTCTAATGTGTTCTGTTTTATCTCATCTAGGATAATAAATGAGGAATCCTGAATATTTGATGGCATTTACCTAACTCCACGAGTAATAAAATATGCTTAGCGTTTATGGTCTATCAGACATTAAAAACAGTTCCAAGCCGTTGCCGTGAAATCAGATTCTTTGAAAGAAGAGGATCTTTGTAGGATGCAATGTAAACTGGTTTTTTAATAAGCTTAGTTGCATCGACCGCGCTCTTTACTTTTACAGTCATGCCGCCACTTATGGTGCCATCTGCAATCAGAGCGTTTACCTTGGTCTCATCAAGTTCATCAATGAGATTTCCATTTTTATCAAGAACACCAGGAACATCTGAGATATAGTATAAAGGAGCGTTCAGTACGCGGGCGATAGCAAGAGCCGCATCGTCTGCATTTACATTGAACAGCTGTCCTTTCTCATCATGAGCCAGTGATGCTATGACAGGGGTATAACCATTGTTAAGAAGCATTGTTAAATAAGAAGGATCGCCAGGCTCAACCGCACCAACCATTCCAAGCTCAGGATCAAGCTGCTTTACTTTTACGCTTTTTCCATCGCTAGCCAAGATCCCTAAGGCGTTGAGGCCACAGCTTATAGCCAGTGCCTGCAGAGACTTGTTGCACATACCAGCCAAAGCAGCGCTGATATAAGGCATCTGCTCAGAAGGGCTTACCCTAAGACCATTCTTCTTAGTTACCTCAAGATTAAGGGCTTTGAACAAAGCATCAACTTCCACACCTCCACCGTGAACAACAATTATTTTCTGTCCGCGTGAAGCTGTAAATAGTTCTGACAGCTCTTTAACACCGTCTAAAGCCTTACCGCTTAACTTAACAACAACTGTGTTATCTAACATTGAGGTATTATCCTATTTAATACCGGCATAGACCTCTATGCCGGGGGTATAGTGATTATACAATTCACTTTATTTGATTTACAAGAAGAAATCTATAACAGACCCTGTTTCTCATCAAATCCATAGTATAGATTTAAAACCTGTAAAGCCTGAGCTGAAGCTCCCTTCAGCAGATTATCAATACATGAACAAACAATAATATATCCATCCTTTAGAGCAAAGCCAATATCGCAAAATGGCGAATATTGAACATCCTGAAGTTTTGGCATGCCCTGTTTAACCCTTACAAGAGGCTTGTTATCATAGTAGGAAAAGGCATCTTTTACCATCTGCTCTGTCACGCCATCCTTAAGCTTGGCGTTGATGGTAGCATGAATTCCTCTTTTG
>JBJEWX010000084.1:0-2847 GCA_051885275.1 Succinivibrio sp.
TTGTTTGATTTATGGGTTTATTACATCTTAACGGAAAACGACCTTTTTTATGTCTATTATTTGGAAAAATTTCACCAGCTATTTTTTAGTAGCAACAGATTAGCTGATGAACCTTTTTTTACGCTGACAGAAAAGATGATAAACTGTCATCTGATACTCTGTAACATTGAATTAACGTAAAATTCAGCTAAAATAAAGCTGTAAATAAGGTTTCAGGACATAAATAAATGAGCGTAAAGACATTCAGATCATTACCAATTGGCAATGAGGACTTTGTTTCATTAAGAAACAAAGGTCATTACTATGTAGATAAGACTCTATATCTTAAAAATGTCTTTACCGATCCATCATCAGTACTACTTTTTACAAGACCAAGACGCTTTGGCAAAACCCTTCTTATGGATATGTTTGCCACATATTTAACTATAGCAGAGGATGGCAGCAGTGGCAGAGAGAGAAAAGAAAAACTCTTTGAAGGTCTTGAGATATTAAAAGATAAAGAGTTTACAGATAAATACATGGGACAGTTCCCTGTTATCAGTATTTCTCTTAAGAGTGTCTTTGGAGAGAATTTTAAAAGAGCGTACGAGGGGCTTGCCACCGTTGTGACAAAGCTCTTTTCACAGCATCTGTATTTAAATGACAGTACAAAATTTACAGACAATGAAAAAGCTACACTGTTAAAGTATCAGAACTTTGATTATCTGCGTTCAGAAGATGGTCATGCATATCTTGTAGATGCCCTAAATTTTCTCTCAAGCTGTCTTTATAAACATTTTGGAAAGAAAGTCATACTGCTGATAGATGAGTATGATGTGCCTTTGGCAAAGGCATCAGAGAAAGGCTACCACTCACAGATGGTAACTCTTATAAGTCAGTTCTTTGATGTCATGAAGATGACACCAAACAACAAGAACACAGAATACCCGATAGAAAAGATAGTACTGACAGGCTGTCTCAAGGTAGCTAAAAACAGCATCTTTACAGGCGTAAACAATCTGAGTGTAAACACTGTACTCTCAGAAGCTCCTTCATTTGATTCCATCATAGGCTTTACCAAAGATGAAACCATAAGGTTTTTAAAAGACTATGAGCTTTTAGAGTACGCCGACATGGTAAAAGAGAACTATGACGGGTACAGATTCAATGAAAAAGAGATGTTCTGTCCATGGGATGTAGTGAACTTTATAAATGATGCTATCAATATGAAGTTATCAGGTAAAAATGTAAGAGCTGATAACTACTGGATAAACTCCACCTCAAGTAACGCCTTATTATCATATGTAGGGTATTTAAGTGACAAGGCAACAGAGAAGATGCAGTCACTTATGAACAAAGAGAGTATTGAAACATTCATCAATGATTCTATGAATTATGACACCTTATCAAAACATGATGAGGTAGATTTCTTTTCACTCTTACTGCATACAGGATATCTGACATCAGATGGTTACAGAGCAGTAGATAAAGAAAGTGGTAAACCCAAAATACTCTACTCACTTAGAATACCTAACCTTGAGATAAGAGAATGCTTTGAATCAAATATACTTGAGCATTTTAGAGAAAAGGCAACAGCAGGAGAGAACAGAGCGATGATAATAGCAAAAGCTCTGTTTGAAGGTGATTGTGATACAGCAGCAGATAATATCTATGACCTACTGCAGTGCTATGTATCGGTAAGAGACTTTGCAACAAAAGCAAAACCAGAGAACTTCTACCATGGCTTCTTATCTGGAGTATTTACAAACTGCTCACAGGTAAAAAATTATGTGTCAAATTCTGAGTCAGGTGATGGATATGCAGATTTGGCCTTTACCAATGGCAGAGGCAATAAGGCTGTCATTATTGAGCTTAAAACAGCTAAAAGTACCAGAAATTTGAAGGAAACTGCATTAAAAGCTCTAAAGCAGATTGAAGATAAGAGATATGCAGAAAAATTCATGGATGATGTTGTAACTGATGTCTATTGCTATGGTATCAGCTTCTGTCAGAAGGTATGCTATATTGAAATGAGAAAGGTTAGTTAAATAGTAGTTCAGTTATATATGTAATCACTGTTATTAAAGACAGAAATGAAATGAGCTTTCCCAAAACAAGCCACATCACTATTGCCGTTTTCCTGTTCTGACATTCACAATCATAGGATAAACGACAATTCTTTTTTACTGAATTTATGAAAACTTCTACAGCTGTCATTACTGACAGCAGTTTTCCTACAAGAACTTATTTTCAGACAGATTCTGTCTGATATATGCTGTCTACTAAATTTCAGATCCTGTTTACTGATTGGCTCTTTACTACACTAAAGACAAAAACGTGACTCTGCTCTCTAAAAGTGCGTTTTTTAAAACCTTTAAAAAAATTTAATTCTTTGTTTTATAAAATTTTTATTTGATTTTTCCTTTCAAAAATACTTTCTGCACTATTTTGCGACATTTATGCACTATCTTTGTGAATATTACTTTTAATATTGCAAGCATAAATTAAGCAATGTAAATTTACATGCACATAATTACAGTTTATTTAACCACAGGTAAACAGGAGACAATAAATGTCATACACACAGCGAGTATTAGACTCTTTAAAAGCAAAATATCCTTTCCAGCCTGAATTTCTGCAGGCAGCAGAGGAAATTCTAACAACATTACAGCCAGTAGTTGATAAAGAGCCTAAATACGAGAAGTACAAGATCCTAGAGCGTATGACTGAGCCTGAGAGAACAATTTCTTTCCGTGTTGAATGGGTTGACGACAAAGGCGAAGTTCAGGTTAACAAGGGCTACCGTGTACAGTTTAACTCAGCAATCGGCCCTTACAAGGGTGGTATCCGTCTGCACCCAACTGTAAA
>JBJEWX010000085.1:0-2843 GCA_051885275.1 Succinivibrio sp.
TATGCCTGACACCAGAGGAGTTATGATTTTTCTGGTGTAGCGCAGGATCCTGCTTATGAACATCTCAACCACAGAGCCTGAGATCACAGCTCCAAAAATAGCGCTAAGACCTCCATTAAGTCCTGCTCCTATAATTGGGGATATAAAGGAAAAGGAGGTTCCCTGTATGCACAATAGCCCGCATCCTATAGGACCAATTCTTCTGCACTGAATGAAAGTTGAGATGCCTGAAGCTAAAAGGGACATGGATATAAGATATCCGGTTGTCTCAAGGTCGAGTTTTAAGGCTCCAGCAATGATAAGTGGTGGGGTAATAATCGCAACAAAGATTGCAAGCAGGTGCTGAAAAGCAGCAAACAGAGCCTCTTTAATGGGAGGTCTGTCATTAAGCCCATAGATTAGTTCACTCTTGTGATCAAAAAGATCAATTTTCTGATCAGGAATAACGTTGCTGTTTGAATTTTTATAATCTTGCTTTTTCATGTTCTGACAGCTTATTCTCTAAAAGTAATTTGGCAGTTATCAAGAGAATCGATGATGGCAAGGGATTCAACCTGATAGCCCTGTTCTCTTAAGAAATCCCCTCCATGCTGGAAGGATTTTTCAACAATAAATCCCATACCTGCAATGGTTGCCTTAGCCTGACTAATCAGATCAATAATACCTTTTGCAGCATTTCCGTTTGCAAGGAAGTCATCAATAAAGAGGACACTGTCTCCTTCACAGATAAAATCCTTAGAGCAGCATACGGTATAACTCTTGTTCTTAGTAAAGGAGAATACCTCAGTAGTCAGCATGTTATCCATGGTGGAAGGCTTTTTCTTTTTGGCAAAAACCACAGGTACATTTAAAAGAAAACCAACCATAACCGCAGGAGCGATGCCAGAGGCTTCAATTGTCAGAATTTTGCTGATATCACGGTTGGCAAAGCGTCTTACAAATTCAATTGACATTGACTGAAGCAGAGTAGGATCGATCTGATGGTTTATAAAACTGTCAACTTTTAAAATTCCGCCTTCAAGACATTTACCGTCTTTTTTAATTCTCTCAACGAGAGGCATAAAAGGTTTGTAGCTAAAGGTCATTGTTTACCTCAGTTAGTTTTTTATAAAAGAAATAGCCCCATCAGTTCTTTGAACAAGGGTTGCTTCCATATCATATTCATTGTGTCCTGTAATTCTGGCTAATACCAGATCACCTACAGACACATTCTTTGTATCAGCGATTGTGATGACACCATCTACATCAGGAGACTCATATTTAGAACGACCAACTGCATTCCCCTCATCGTCAATGTAATCTATGAGAACCTGATATTCCTTGCCCATTCTCTTTTCTAGAAGTTCATAGGAGATATCCTCCTGAAGACTCATAAGTCTCATCATTCGTTCTTCACGGATTTCCTCATCAACAGGATTTAGGTAGGAGTTTGCACTTGCTCCTTCCACATCAGAGTATGGGAAACAACCCACGTGATCAATTTTTGCTTCTCTAATAAAGTCTAAAAGCTCATTGAACTGACTTTCAGTTTCGCCAGGAAAACCTGTAATAAAGGTTGATCTGATTGAAATATCAGGGCAGATTGATCTCCAGTTTTCAATCATCTTCAGAGTTTTCTCAATATTCCCAGGACGTTTCATTGAGCGCAGAATTGTAGGATTTACATGCTGGAAAGGAACATCAAGATAAGGTAAAACCAAACCGTCTGCCATAAGCTCTACTACTTTTGTAGCCTCATCTGAAGGGTAGACATAGTGAACTCTAATCCATCTTTTAAACTGTGAAAGCTGTTTTAGCAGATATGAAAGAGAAGGTTTGTTTTTTAGATCTCGACCGTAATCAGAGCTGTCCTGTGCAATAACCAAAAGCTCTTTTACCCCGCGGCGAACCAGATCTTCGGTTTCAGACACAATAGAGGATACCTCTCTTGATCTTAGAGGGCCTCTTAAAGATGGAATAATACAGAAAGAGCAGTGGTGTCTGCAGCCTTCAGCAATCTTAAGATATGCATAATGCGGAGGCGTGAGCAGAATGCCTGAATGTCTTACTCTCTGTCGGGCGTTTTCAGAAGGTTTGCCAACTAAGGAAATAATGCCTCTGATGATTGTGGCTCTCATTCCCGGACCATATACGGCAGCCACCTGAGGATATTTATCCATGATTAGCTTTGCCCTAGCTCCAAGGCAGCCTGTTACCACAACTTTTCTTGAGTAGTTTAAAGCCTCGCCTATGGCTTGCATTGATTCTTCAACCGCAGGTCCTATAAAACCGCAGGTGTTGACAATAACCAGATCGCACTTACTGTACTCACTTTCAATCTGGTAGCCCATTGCCACAAGCACGGAAGTGAGTCGCTGTGAATCAACCAGGTTCTTAGCGCACCCTAGAGAAACAAGACCGATTTTTGGAGAATTTGAAACCATATGAATCCTGAATTATTAGGCAAAAGCCAGGTTTTGACTACCTGGCTTTGAAAAAAGTAAGAATGAAATTATGCCTTAAAAGCATTCTGAAGTGGTGGTACAACCTGTTTCTTACGGCTCATTACACCTGGCATCCACATAACGTCAGCTTTTTTGCAGCCTAAAGCTTCAATGATCTTGTTTTCATCATCTGAGCATACTAAAAGTTCTGAACCTTCCTTCATGATATCAGTCAGAACTAATACTGCACTGTGACGGCCTTCTGCCTTAACTGCTGAAAGTTCTTCAACTAAAGCCTTCTTAAGTTCAGGGGTAACCATTGACAGAGAGATTAACTCAAGCTGACCGATACCAATCTTGCTGCCTCCCATGTCAAAATCTTTAAAATCTCTGAAAATCAGGTCACGTGGACTTGCATCA
>JBJEWX010000086.1:0-2840 GCA_051885275.1 Succinivibrio sp.
TGCTAACGCCGAGGACACTCAGGTTCTGAGAGTTGCAACAGAGCCATCCTTTGCTCCTTTTGAATATATGGATCAGAATACTTCTGAACTTATCGGTTTTGATATTGATATCATTAAAGCAATCGGTGAGGTTGAGGGATTTAAGCCTAATATCTCAAGCATGCCTTTTGATGGACAGATCCCTGCAGTTTTAACCAACCAGATTGATGTTGCAATTTCTGGTTTTACCATTACAGATGAGCGCAAAAAGATTGTTAACTTCTCAGAGCCTTATTATGATGCCGGTCTTGGCGCCTTAGTAAGAAATGAGTACAAAGACTCAATCAAAAGCCTTGATGATTTAAAGGGTAAGACTATCTGTGCTCAGATTGGAACCTCAGGTGCCATGTTTGCACAGAAAATTGAAGGTGCATCAGTTACTCAGTTTAATACAGCTTCTGAGGCTTTTATGGAACTGAATAAAGGATCTTGTGTTGCTTCTGTAAATGACAAGCCAGTTCTTGAGTATTACCTTGCAACAACTAAAGATCTTGACCTCTATCTTCTAAATGATCGCTTCACCTTTGAACAGTACGGTATCGTTACTTCAAAAAATAATCAGGAACTTACTGATAAGATCTCAAGAGGTCTGAAAAAGATTAAAGAGAACGGAACTTACGACAAGATTTACGCTAAGTGGTTCTCCTCAGGCAAGTAATTATCTAGTTTATTTACAGCCTAATCTTTGCCGGATTAACTGATCTGGCAAATTTTTAACAAAGTCCCTGTAAATAGGGACTTTTTGCTTATTTCAGTCTGTCAAAATCTGACTGCTCTTCTGCCTAAGCATCTCCTCTTCAATCAGATCATCTAGCTCAGCTTTGTATCAGCCATAACATCATGGTATCGTCTTTATAAGGAAGTATATGTTCATTGTATTTGCGGGTCTTTCATTAGACCTGCATCTTCACTGTCATAACTGCCAAAGCAATTTTTTTTTCATCTATATTACAAGGTTTGTCAATACAGCAAAGGTTAGGAAGGAATAGATACAGATTCAAAAAAAACTTAATAGATATCTATTACCTATCTAGATGTGAATAGCTTGAGAAACAGGCAAAACAGACGGTAGCGCCTGATTTGCCTATTTATTAGCTCTTTGAAAAGAACTCTCTCATCGCTGTGATTGGAGCTTTACCCCTTGATTCAAGAAAATCCAATACCTTAAGCGGTGAGGTGTTGATGATCTGCGATTCTTTAATACCTGACTCTTTTATAAGCTCACATAGACTTTCAAAATTTCCAAGATAATAGCTTATATGCGCATCTGAACCTAAGGCTATGGTGTTACCTATTTTAGCTGCAAGTCTTGCAACCTTAAGGCAGTTTTCATGAGAACCAAATCTGGTGTTGATGTCAGATGATGAGTTAATCTCAACTGCTACGTTATTCTCCCTTGCTGCAAGCAGAACTTCTTCATAATCACAAGGATAGTTGGGATTTCCAGGATGAGTAATAACATCTGCATAACCGTTTTTAATTACATTAAGATAGCCTTTAGTGTGCTCCTGCTCAGTTGTTGGAGGGTTATTTGGATGAAAACCTGCAAGCACAATATCAAGCTTTGATGCATAGCGTTTCTCAAGATCAATACTGCCATCCTTCATAATATTTGCCTCAACACCACGAAGTACCGCAATGCCGTCACAGATCCTAGGAACTACCTTTAAATTTCCAAAATGCCAAGGATGTGGACCATCCTCAAGATCAGGTCCATGATCTGTTGTTGCAAACATCTTTATACCGCACTTTGCTGCCTGCTGCACGTACTCCACAATTGTGGAATAACCATGATCACTAGCTAGAGTATGAGTATGTAAATCAACCGGAAATTGCATTTATCCTCCTACATTTTTGCTAATCAATAACAGGCACCCAGTGCTCACTTTTATAAGCTTCAAAACACATTTTGATCTGCTCTATTGTCGTGGTGCCTACTCTTAGTTCAGAAACAGGAATGTCCTCAAGTGCAAAAAATCTTCTGGCCAGGGTTTCGTTGTTTTTTACAAAAGCTCCATCTCCAGTTCTACAGATAGTAAAAGCTGCCAGAATGTGAAATGGCTGAGAGGATTTATTCCACTTGTCTTTATCAAGTAAACCTACAAAGCGGTATGGGGAAACCAGCATTCCAGCCTCTTCACGTACCTCTTTTACAGTATTTGTTAATATCGATTCTTTCTCATCACACCAGCCACCAGGCAGTGACCATAAACCGTTTTTTGCCTCCTGCACTAACAGGATTTCATTATTTTCATTGAAAACCGCAGCTCTGGTATCAATTTTTGGAGTGATGTAACCTTTATCCGCACAGATACTCAGCTTTACCTTTTCTATAGGTTCAAAACTGATCTCACTTACCATTTCTGCGGCAATCTCTCTTAGTCTTTCAAACCTTTCAATATCAAAGACATTCTGTGAATATGTAAGACCAATCTGTCCTATTGCCTGTATCTCTTTGGCCCAGGTATAGATCTGACTATTGAAACAGTCATGGGCAAAAACAGCTCCAACAATATCCCAGGGATTTAAAAAATTATGCGTGACTCTAACAGATCTCTTTAGCCTTGTTCCCCATACTGCAAGACCAAAATCTACTCCGGCTGCTTTTGCGCAGTCTATATCAGACTGTGTGTCTCCTATAAAGAGGATCTGTTCCCTCCTGGCACCTGTTATGGTCATATACTTTTGTATTGAATCTGGAGCAGGTTTTGGGTTTTCTACATCACTTGCGCTAATTGAAATATCAAAAAAAGGGGTTAGCTCTGCAGGAAGTGGTGAGGCAAAACAGTTTTCAACCCCCG
>JBJEWX010000087.1:0-2824 GCA_051885275.1 Succinivibrio sp.
GACTCTTTTAAAATCCAAAGTTACCTCTTCCTCTGAAGAATCAAAATCATTTATCCTTTTCACGTCAAGGTTCTTCTCACCTGGAATTCTGCCAGAACCTATTAGACATGAAGGAATTAAGCAGTATAAGTGCTCTTCTGCTTTCATTATATTCACTTTATGCTCAAGAGCGCTATTTTCAGAGCATTTAAAAATAAATTCATCCCCTGCCTTAAGATTTAGAGTATCAAAAGCTCTTGCCTCATCAAGGTTGCTTATCTCTCCGCCACTTCCTGCGCATATCTTGTTTCCATTTACAATAAAGTAAGCTGCCGAAGGACCATAGTCAAAAGCAAGGCTGATAAGTCTGGCTATATGCGCAATATCTGCTTTTCCTTCAATTGCCACCAGTCTCCATACTCTCGTATCAGTTATTGAGATTTTAAGTAAATACTGCATGCTACTGTGTCACTGCTGAAATGAATACGTCCTGTTCAATATCTTCTGACTCTTTTGGATCCTCAAAGCTGACATCCTGAGGACATACTGAAGAAAAATCAATAGAATCTAAAAGCAGTGCGGTCCTGTTGTTTGAATTTACCGCAAGTCTCAGATAATGGCTGTACATTGAAAAATTGACCTTACCAAAAGCTGATCTTACTGCAATTAGTGCCTTGCACAGATCACCAAATTCAGAATCCGGGATCTGATTTCTTTCAAGAAAACTGTATCTTTTTAGGAGCATACGCACAAAATCTTCAAAAGATTCATGTCGCTGCTCTCTTGGAACGTTGTGCTCTCCTCTGCTCAGAGCTTCTCCTAGATTGATTACCTCTTCGTATACAGGTTTGTGCTCAAGGATATTTTTCATATCCTTTTCAGAAAAAGCTATCTCAGCAACAAGATCAGAGCGACTTGCCTCATAGAGCATGTCCTTTTCAAGCTCTGTCTTTCCTTTTTTAAGGCAGTCTACGATTTCTTTTACCTTTTCTGTAGCTTTGCGAAGTGAATCAGGCGGAACCATTTCATCATGATAACTGTGAAAAAAGCTCTCGGTTCTTTCTAAACTGTTTCTGTATGAAGTAAAAAAGCTGTTTTTATAATCAAAATTAGAATAAGTCGTCTGATACATTTTCATATACAGAGGATATACTGAATATAAACCTCCAGATACTGCCTTTTTCTGATAGTACAAACTCTTTTCATGATTAAACGGCAGTAGTGAGGATGAAATATATATCTGAGATAAAATCAAAGCAGCATGAGGATTTTCAAATGACATATTTTCCAAATCTTCAAGTGCCTGCATAAAAGGTAACGGATGATAGAGATTTTCAGCCCTCAGAGCTCTTAATTCACTTACAGCATCAGGAAACAGATACTCACTGGCAAGACGCAGATAAGTGTGAGCTAATGGTCTATTTGAGTCCTTATAGTTCAGGTAAAGCATATAGTATCCAAAGACAATTCCTCTGCTTAAAGCAATATTTGCAAAGCGTATGCTCTTCTCATGCTCCTCTGCTAAAAGTGCTCCTAAGGAGCAGTTGAAAGCAGAAAACCCGTGTCCCTGTTTAGTAGCCTTTTCCCATAGCTTTATTGAATATTCTTCCCCATTTTTTTGCAAGTTTGCATTTCCGAGGAAGAAGGTCGCCTCAGCCTCACCAAGCTCTGCAAGATTCTTCAAATGTTTCATAGGGATAAATCCATATCCCCCTTTGTACTCATGATACAGTCTGACATATGCTCTATATGACTCTCTGCAGTGTTCTTTCATACCTGCATCTAATGCCTTTTCAAAACATTCTGCAGCGGTTTTTCCTGTTAACTTGGCTTTCATTGCCATCAGCATATCTTCATAAACAACCGGTTCTAAAGATAAGTCACAAGCAATTTGCATAAAGGATACAACACATGCTTTAAGTGCAGTACTTTGCGGATAACGTTGCAGGATATTCTGAATCTCGTCAAATATCTGAGGAACAAACTCCTGCACTTGCTTTATTGAAAGGCCTTCCTGTTTGATGTCAAGACACACTGTACTTATAAATGACAGAAGATTGCTTAAAGTCTGTACTTCAAAAAAGGATACCTGAGAAGAACTAAGACACAAATAATCTCGATATGTAGACAAATCAGAGTGAGAACAGATTAAATAGCTGTTTACCAGCAGGAAATATACAAAAGCCGTACTGTTTTGACAGGAAATTTCATCAAACAGAGAAACATTTGCAAAATATAAAATGTATGCAAGCGTACATCTTGGGTCACCACATACCAATCCATAAAAGAACCATTCTTTTGCGCACTTCTTGTCCATCTGAAGCTCAGATCCATTCAAATATGCCATACCTATTCTGTATGCAACATTTGGAGGAACTCCTAAAAGCACTGATGTAGACTTGTTTTTATTGAGATACACATCAGTAAAGATCTGTTTTAACTCAGAAATGACATATGAATGGCACCCTCTTATAACACATGAGTCGGCAAGCTCAGAGGTTCTATCATTAAAGAAAAACATTAAATCATCACTGCTGAAGGTACAGCTGATGTAAACAGATTTTCTTGATTTCTTTTTTGCCCCTGTGTTTTCTGCCTCTTTTTTCTGGTTAATAAAGGCTGCTACCTGATAGGGTATCAAAAATGGCTCGTATATGCGGTCATCACCTAAGATATCATCGGTTAAAATGTAAAGTATGTCCACGAATTCAGAATCTTCCATATGAAAACTGATATCCGGAAGATCCTTATTCATCTGCTCATATATGTATGAGTACAGTTTTTCATAGTACTTCTTGTCATTTTTGGTTTGTATAATATCTTTTTTGATTTCGGAATCCTGAAT
>JBJEWX010000088.1:0-2793 GCA_051885275.1 Succinivibrio sp.
CCAAAATAAACTAAGGATACAACCAGAAGGAAGACTGGCAGCGCTAAATACTTATTAAGAACAAATCTGTCAAGCGCAATAGAGAATGCTGATGCTGACTTTTTCTGAGATTTGCACGAAGCCAGAAGGCTGTCAATGAACTCATAACGTCGGGTTGGGAAATAGGCCTGAGGATCAATAGAAAACTCAGAAACAATCTTGTTTGAGGCAGTTGCAACTGCTGCTAACACCTCATGATTATCCCTGTATTCCTCAAGAAAAACCTCGTCCTCTTTTAAAAGACCTGTAGCAATGAATCTTTTTGCACCAAGAGAGAGCTTGCTGTCTAAAAGTGAACAGATATTGTCAATACCATCTGCTGCAACCTTGTCAAGAAAAACATCAACACTAGGGACAGTTGGTTTTTCAAGAGCTGTCAAAAGCTTATCGATACCCTTTTTACCAGAAGCTGAAATATCAACTACACTGATTCCAAGCTTTGAGGACAGCTTCTCAATATCAATACTGATACCAGCCTTTGTAACCACATCCATCATGTTGAGAGCTACAACCATAGGCTTTCCTAAAGCTGCCATTTCAAGGGTAAGAGACAAGGCTCTTTCAAGATGGGAGGCATCCACAATATTTAAAATTACATCATATTCATCTGATAACAGGAACTGTCTTGAAACAATTTCCTCTGCTGAATATGGAGATAAGGAATAAAGACCAGGCAGATCAACTACTTCCCATTCCTTTTTAGAAATTCTTCCAACTACTTTATCAACTGTAACACCAGGCCAGTTGCCCACATACTGGTCTGCACCTGTCAGAACATTAAAAAGAGTTGTTTTTCCGCAGTTCTGGTTACCTATAAGTGCAATGGTTTTCTTTGACATTATTCTTTAACCTCCACCAAAGAAGCATCATCTTTTCTTAAAGTCAAAGCATAGCCCCTTACAATAATTTCAATTGGATCACCTAAAGGAGCAGTTCTTAACACTCTTATCCTGGTTTTAGGAGTTATTCCCATATCCAAAAGACGTCTTCTTAAAGAAGAGCCTTCGCCATTAACTGCTACTACCTCAACAGTCTTACCGACCTGAATATCTACTAATGTCGCCATTTAAAATCCACATATGACATATTACTGGTTTATTTGCTAATAGCTAATTTATATTACTTATCACTAAAGCAAGTTAGCCTTTTTTAACAGTAGTAACTATATGCTAACTAATTTTACATTTCAACTAAAATTTACGATATATCACACTTTTTATTTGAATTGCTCTGTATTAAGGTGCTTTTCACATTGAAATTTAAGGCCATATTTTAAAAAGAATTGCCTGTAAAGACACAATTTTATCTTTCTAATTCCTATATAATGATGCAAATTTTTTATATGGAGTTTTTCTATGATCCACGTTCTTGATCCAAAGGGAGCACTATTTAAAGTTTTTAATGCTGTTCCTTTTATTCTACAGATTATAATTGGCATGCTTTTAGGTATTGTCTTTGCAGTTGTCATTCCTGCAGGTCAGGAGTTCATCTCTCTGCTTGGAGATCTTTTTGTCTCTGCCTTAAAGGCAATTGCACCACTGCTTGTATTTGTGCTTGTATCAGCCTCTATTGCCCGTCATAACCAAGGTGCAGATGCCAAATTAAAGCCTATTTTGGTTTTATATGTACTGGCAATGATACTCTCTGCAGCTACAGCCCTCATAATGGCAAAAACCTTCCCAAGCACATTCTCTGTTCTTGCTCAGCAGGCTAACGCAGATGCTCCTCAGAATGTTTCATCAGTGCTGACCTCCTGCATTAAAAAGGCTGTAGATAATCCTGTTAACGCGCTGATTTCAGGAAACTATCTTGCCATCCTGCTTTGGGGTATTCTATTTGGACTTCTGTTTAGAGGTGCAAATGATGCAACTAAAGCTGTGCTTACAGACTTTGCCTCCATAGTAAGCGGAGTTGTCAGAATAGTAATCAGATTTGCTCCTCTTGGTGTCCTAGGACTTGTATACACCTCATGCACTCAGGAAGGCGGTTTTTCAAATCTTTTAGGCTATCTGCACGTGGTTTGTGTGCTGGTGGCAACCATGCTTATCATTGCCCTTATCATCAATCCTCTTTTGGTATTCCTAACAACCTTTAAGAATCCTTATCCGCTTGTTTTCACCTCAATTATGAACTCAGGTATAACAGCATTTTTCACAAGATCATCTGCAGCAAATATTCCTGTAAATATCGCTCTTTGTGAAAAACTTGGAATTCCAAGAGAGTCCTACTCTATTTCAATTCCACTAGGCTGTACCATCAATATGTCAGGTGCGGCTGTAACAATTGTGGTTATGACAATGGCTGCTGTTAATACACTTGGTATAGAGGTTGACTTTGGAACCTCTCTTTTAATGTGTGTGGCAGCTGTAATCTGCGCCTGCGGAACTTCTGGTATTGCAGGTGGATCACTTATGCTGATCCCTCTTGCCTGCTCTATTTTTGGAATTTCAAATGATATTGCAATGCAGGTAGTTGGTATCGGATTTATTATTGGAGTTGTTCAGGATTCAACTGAAACAGCTTTAAACAGCTCTTCTGATGTGGTTTTCACCGCAGCAGCCAACAAGATCACCAGCGTAAAGAGCCAAAAGCTGTAAGTCACAAAGATACATCGGACAGATAACAGAATAAATCAAAACGGTCTTTTGCATCAATTCTGTTCGATGTATGCTTAACAATTATTTATTGCACTAAATTTTTCCATTAAAAATTTATTTAAATATTAAATAAATTATACAAATCCTTTTACTATCT
>JBJEWX010000089.1:0-2783 GCA_051885275.1 Succinivibrio sp.
TTATTCTTTAAGTAGCTGATAACCCCCATCACCCCATCAAAAGGTTTAATGGTATGCGCATACTTTCTGACATTCTCTGCCCATCTGGCAGATAAAACCTGAAAGTCCTCTTCAGAATAGTTTAAGGCTCTGTTAGTTTCAGCTGCAGAGGAGCCCATAAATCTGGTTAGGGATTCAAAGTTCTCTTTGGTATTTGGATCTTTTTCCACTACTACATCATATAATGCCATAGTGTAGGCATATTCAGTATTGTAAATCGTTCCGTCTAAATCAAAGAGGATATGACTGTACCTGTTTATCACTCTATTGCACTCCACTACTCTCTTGAGCCTTAATTACAGTGATTATGTTATCTGTAACGGAAAAATAGAAACAGAGATTATATAAAACAGCCTGATAGATCCTGCTGTCAGTAGTATCCTTATACGCAGGTCTAGGATCCTGTGCTAAGGTTTTTTCAATCACAGTAAATTTCTGCTCTCCAAGACACTTCAAAAGCTCTGCTTTTAAGCCGTCAGAAAACCTTACCTCAAGCTCTTTTGGCTTTTCTTTTGCAAAGCCTCCTGTCGCATCAGGTATGCAGTCCACAAAAGGAATATATGGCTTAATATCTAAAATAGGTGTGCCATCTACAAGATCCGCCCCTAACACCTCAAGGGATACCTTGCCGTTTTCTCTTATTACTCTGTTCAGTTTCACTGTAGACAGGCCTATGCGGTTAGGTCTAAAAGGGGATCTTGTGGCAAATACCCCAACAGAAATATTTCCTCCCAAACGAGGAGGCCTAACCTTAGGTCTAAAGCTCTTATACTCAATTCTGTCAAACAGAAACAGCAGGTGAATATGAGAAAAACCGTCTAAGCTCTCAAACGCAGTCTCTTCATTGTAAGGTGGATAGAACTCAATAAGGCAAAAGGCATCAGGAACAAGCCCAGGCTGTCTTGGAACAGCAAATTTCTGGGCATAAGGGGTATGAATACAGCCAATAGGATCAAGAGTAAAGCTGCTATTTTGCTTTGTGCTGTTCATCTATTACAAGTGCATCAGCATAGCAGGTCACAGATACGATACATGCAGGAGTGTTCTTCAAATGTACACATTTTCCGAATTTAATGGCGTTAGCGCCTAGATCAGCAGCTTTCACCCTGGCCTGCGTTCTTGCTTCAGATTCAGTAGCAATAGGATCAGTATCCTTGATCTGACAGGACAAACCTTCAACAATACCTAATGAGCGGTTAGGAAGAGCTTCTAGCTGCTCGTCTGTAACTTCCTGTGCATAAGATGGTTTAAAGTATTCCTTAAAGTTGCTAGGGTCAAGATTTGTTTTAACCTCAAATCCTGAACATGCGCAAAAAAGCAGTGCAGATAATGCAACTGATAATGACTTATACAGCATATTTATACCTAAACAGATGCAGCCTTAAGGCTGCATCTTATATTTGTATGATTACTTTTATGAACCAAAGTGAGCTATGGCTTTTTCAATTCTTGATAAGGTTCTGTCACGGCCAACCAGCATCATTGTATCGCCAATTCCAGGTGACATTGCACTACCTGTCACTGCAATTCTAAGAGGCTGACCAACTTTGCCCATACCAATTTCACGATTTTGAGCAACCTGCTCTAAAACCTTATCTATTGACTGAGCATCCCAGCTCTCAAGTGCCTTTAGAGCTTCAAGCGAATCTCTTAGGACATCAACAGATCCTTCTTTCATCCACTTCTTTACACCTGCAGGATCATACTCTTCAATATCCTTGTAGTAGCAGGCTGCCTTCTGAGCCATTTCCTTTAGGGTATGAGTTCTTTCACAGTAGTTGCGAACCACATCCTCAGGATTTGGACCTACTGATAAATCAGTAATGCCAATACGGTTTAAATGCCATACCAGCTCTTTGGCCACCTCTCCTGCAGGCAGAGTCTTCATATAATGGGCATTCAGCCACTCAAGTTTTTTAGTGTTGAAACCTGAAGCACTCTTGGTGATTGCATCTAAGGTAAACAGTGAAATCATTTCATCCCTTGTAAAGATTTCCTGATCACCATGCGACCAGCCGAGTCTTACAAGGTAGTTAACCAGAGCCTCTGGAAGATAACCATCCTCACGGTACTGCATTACAGATACAGCGCCATGTCTCTTTGACAGTTTAGCGCCATCATCACCTAATATCATTGCCAGATGGCAGAATACAGGGACCGGAGCGCCTAAAGCCTTGTACAGATTAATCTGTCTTGGGGTATTGTTTACATGATCATCACCGCGGATAACATGGGTGATCCCCATATCCCAGTCATCAACAACCACACAGAAATTGTAGGTTGGAGTGCCGTCAGAACGCTGAATAATGAAATCATCAAGCTCAGAATTCTTAAACTCTACATGCCCCTTAACCATATCATCAAAAGCAACCACGCCATCATCAGGATTTCTAAAGCGGATTACATATGGCTCATCAGCAGAGTGTTCTGAATGATCCTCACGGCAGTGACCGTCATAACGAGGTTTTAAACCGTTTTTCATCTGCTCTTCACGCATGGTCTCAAGGCGCTCTTTTGAGCAGTAGCATTTGTAGGCCTTGCCTTCTGAAACAAGCTTGTCAATTACCTCACGGTAGCGGTCAAAACGTTTTGTCTGGTAATAAGGGCCCTCATCCCAGCCAAGATCAATCCACTTCATGGATTCAATGATTGCATCGATAGCTTCCTGTGTAGAGCGCTCTCTGTCAGTATCTTCAATACGTAATACAAACTCGCCGTTGCAGTGTCTTGCATATAGCCATGAG
>JBJEWX010000090.1:0-13013 GCA_051885275.1 Succinivibrio sp.
ATGAAGCACAGATGCTAATCAGCACCATGCTAAAAGAGTTTTTAAGTATCAGAAACACCGGAGACGAGCTCTACTACCATGGTTTTTTGACAGGTATTCTGGGACTGGCTACTGCAACTAAGGGATTGGAATATCACGAGGAAATCGAATCTGGAACCGGTTTTTCAGATATTATCATTGATAACTTTGATTCAAAAACTGTCTGTATTTTAGAACTTAAAAAAACAGATAAGCTTGAAGACTGCTATGATGCAGCAGAAGCTGCCACAAAGCAGATTATAAAAAAGGATTATGCTTCAAAATTTATATCAAGAAGATACAAGAAAGTCTATGGAATCGGAATAGGCTTTGCACAAAAGAGCTGTGAGATTGTTTCCCTTGGAAATCTGGTAGAAGCTCGTACTAATTATTGACAGCTCCCCATGGCTGAAGCAAGGGGCCTTGTCACCACATCATTCGGCACAATTTGGTAAGAGATTCAAATATCAGTAGAGCCCTATCTGAAGGGTACATACCTTGCTGATCTGAGAATATAACTTTTATATTTTGCGTATCTGATAATAGAATCTACATATGCTGATATATTTTGATTGCCCTCATGTATTCATATCTATAATAATCACCTCTATGGTATACTCTATCCTTAGTGCCTTATTTAAGGCATACCGTAGCAAATTACAGTCCAGGGCAGTTGCTGCCGGGCTAATTATCAGTTAAATATTGCAGCAAATATTCATCATGTTTGACATTGATAGACAGATTAAAGCAGATCTTAATGAGGTTGAAACTATCCTCTCCACACTGCTTACAGGCTCAGAATTTGAGGCTAACGTAAACAGCATGTGCCAGCATGTTGTTAAAGCGGGAGGTAAAAGGATAAGACCTCTCGTGTGTATTCTTACGTGGCATGCTCTAAACTGGGTTAACAGCACAAATGGTTTTGACAGGCTCGTTAAATATGCTGCTGCAACAGAACTGCTTCATACCGCATCCTTAGTACATGATGATGTTATTGATAAGGCAACCGTCCGCAGAGGAAAAAAGACCTTAAATGATACGGATGGGAATCATGCTGCTGTACTAGCCGGTGATTACCTTTTTACAAGATGTTTCTTCTGCCTGCATGATATTGATAACAGCAAACTCTTCTCTATTGTTAACAATACCCTTGCCTCCTTAGTTACAGGTGAAATCAATCAGCTGCACAATCAGGGAAATCTTGATATCAGCATCAGTGATTATGAAAACACCATTTACTGCAAAACCGGTGCTCTTTTTGAAATGGCCTCAGGCGGTGTTGCCGTAATGAATGAGGAGCCTGAAGAAATTGTAGATGCCTTAAAAGAGTATGGTAAACAGTTGGGAATAGCCTTTCAGGTCGCTGACGATCTATTAGATTACGTTTCAAGCTCTGAAGTTTTAGGTAAAACCGTAGGCGAAGATCTTGAGGATGGCAGGATCACCCTGCCTCTGATTCTGGCTAGACTAAACTGCTCAGACACAGAAAAAGAAATTCTTGATAAGGCTGTCAAAGACTGCGATCTTAAAAAGGTAACAGAGTTTATTGAAGCTAAAAATGCAGTGGAGCTGTCTAAAGAATATGCAATGAATGCTGTCTTAAAGGCTAAAGAGGCTCTTGCAGTTATTCCGGATTCTCCTTACAGACAAAAGCTTTATGATCTTGCCTTAAAGGCTTTAAACCGCTCAAAATGATCAAATATGACAGGCTTTGCACCTGTCATATCTAGGCTCTAAATAATAATGCCCTTGAGATGATCTACCTCATGCTGGACGATCTGAGCTGAAAATCCCGAAAATTTCCTGATCTTTTTTCTGAATTTCAAATCCTCAAACTCAACCTCAATACTCTTGAATCTTTTAGTTGATCTTGTGCCTTCTAATGACAGACAGCCCTCCTCAGTCTCATATTCTCCGCTGCTTTTGGTAATTACAGGATTTAACATTATTTCAATGGTTCCATGTATGTTTACCGCAATTATGCATACTGACTTGCCTATCATGTTTGCAGCTAAGCCTACACACTCTTCCTGATGATGGATCAGTGTATCTACAAGATCTCTTGCAACCTCAAGATCATTTACTGTAGCCTTAACAGATGGAACTGCCAAAAAGCTCTCATCCTTAACAATTTCTCTTATCATTTGTTTCCTCATATGTTTTCAAAGGCAACTGTGTCTTATAAACTGTTTGCTTCAGCTTTACTAATAAAAAAGGCGGCCCAGCTCTAAAGCACTTTAGCCACCTTCTTTGCTTTGTATGGTTTTGATTTACCTGCAAAACTCAAAGCTTAATCTGTCCTCCAGCAGTTCAGACGGACAGAAAGATTAGATATTAACAGAAAGGATCATCAAGATAGATTGTCTGATCACGCTCAGGGCCTGTTGACAGGATTGCAACCTTAGCTCCTGAGAGCTCCTCTAGTCTTCTGATGTAGTTCTGAGCATTTACTGGCAGATCGTCCCACTTAGTTACACCAAAGGTTGACTCACTCCAGCCAGGCATTGTCTCGTAAACAGGCTCAATGCCCTCATATTCATGAGCTGACAGCGGTGGTAACTGTCTGATTGATCCATCCTTCATCTTGTAGGCTGTACAGATCTTAACCTCTTCCATTCCGTCTAACACGTCCATCTTCATTAGGGCAAGACCAGTCAGGGAGTTGATCGTTACAGCTCTTCTCATGGCTACTGCATCATACCAGCCTGTTCTGCGTGGACGACCGGTTACAGCGCCAAATTCAGCACCGCGCTTGCGAATGCCCTCGCCAACCTCATCGTTAAGCTCAGTTGGGTATGGACCGCCACCTACTCTGGTTGTGTAAACTTTTGCAATGCCAAGTACATAGTCAATATCCAGAGGACCTGCACCAGAACCTGTTACACAGCCGCCTGCAACAGTATTTGAAGAGGTTACATATGGATAGGTTCCATAATCAATATCAAGGAAGGTACCCTGTGCACCTTCAAAGAGGATCTTCTGATTATTCTTTCTGCCTTCTGCCAGAATTTCTGATACATCAGCCACCATTGCTAAAAGACGGTCTCTGATACCTTCGATATATGAAAGTACAGACTCAAAAGAAACCTCAGGCTCATTGTAGTAATTCTTAAGCATGAAGTTTCTGTAATCCAGCAGAGTCTTAAGACGGGACTTAAAATTCTCCATATCGTAAAGATCACCGACACGGACTCCTCTGCGGGCTACCTTGTCCTCATAGCAGGGACCAATGCCACGGCCAGTGGTACCGATTGCATTCTTGCCACGAAGTTTTTCAGCACCTTTATCAATGGCAGGATGGATAGGAAGCAGCAGAGATGCGGCTCCTGATACCTTGATCCTCTTTTCCACATCTTCAACACCTGCCTTGTTGAGCTCTTCAATTTCCTCAAAAAGAGCACCAGGATTTACCACCACACCAGAGCCAATCAGGCACAGGCATGATTTGTGTAGAATTCCAGACGGAACAAGACGGACTACTACTTTCTTATCGCCTACAACTAAGGTGTGACCGGCATTATTGCCACCCTGGCTGCGAACAACTATGTTAGCCTTTGAAGTTAATAGATCGGCGACTTTACCTTTACCTTCGTCACCCCATTGTGTACCAAGCACAATCACATTGTTAGGCATTATTTAATCCTCGTTGAACAAGCGCTATTTAGGATCCCGTCTTTTACAAAAGCCCAAGGTTATGTTCCTATGCCAGAGGCAGAATAAAGAACGGATCCTCTCTTTTCGTTGAAAGTTGCAAAATTATAGCGCCTTAAACCTCATCTATCAAAAAATGAGTTTTAGGCACTATCTTTGTGAACTGAAATTTTCAAACGACTAATTATACATAATTAAGGCTTAAATGTGCCATTTGCATCGTTGAAGTATTTGAAAAATTCACTGTCAGGCTCTAAAACCAGCACATCATTTCCTGACTTCATTGCGTTCTTGTAGGCATCCATTGATCTCAGGAACTCAAAGAGCTTTGGATTCTGTCGATAGGCTTCGGCATAAATTCTTGTTGCCTCTGCATCGCCCTCACCACGCAGTACTCTTGCCTGACGCTCAGCTTCTGCAATCTTAACTACAACCTCTCGGTCTGCATGAGCCTTGATTGCCTCTGCATCCTTTCTACCCTGTGAACGGTGAAGTTTTGCAACAGCATCACGCTCTGCTCTCATGCGCTGATAAATAGAGTTTGAAACCTCAGGTGGCAGATTGATCTGCTTGATCCTGACATCAACAATCTTGATGCCTAATGCTTTTGCTGAGGTTCCGATATCCTTTAAGGCATTCTGCATAACCTCATCTCGCTTGCTCTGCTGACTGATACTGTGCTGAGTATCCGCACTGCCATCAGCCAGAGTATCAAACTCACTCTCTTCAGCTAAGGCGGCATCCTCTGAGTTATTCTGTCCAGATACAATCTCATGAATGGTAAGTCTACCAATCTGGCTTCTTAATGAGTTGTTGATCCTTCTTCTCAACAGCTCTTCAGCCTGCATCTTGTTACCACCTGCTGTGGTCAGATAGTAGGTTGCAGGATCTAGGATCTGCCACTTTACATAAGAATCAATAATGACATCTTTCTTCTCAGAGGTAACAAATCTGTCAGCAGAGGAGCTGATTGTCTGAATTCGAACATCTAAAACCTTTACCCTGTCGATAAACGGAAGCTTAAAATGAAGACCAGGATCTACAATGTTAAGACCGCCGTCCTGGGCTCTTACCACCTTTCCAAAACGGGTTACAATACCTTTGGTTCCCTCGGATACTACATACAGGCTGTTAAATCCTACAAAAATCAGCACTGCTGCTATGATCAGCAGCAGATTAAACGCATTCTTGTTCACTATCTGCTCCTCCTACCTGAAATGCCGTAACTGCTGTCATTTGACTCTGACAATGGAGGATACTGATTTACCTCCTGAGCATTTCTGCTGCTGTTTCCTGTTACATCCTTTGATACTTTTGCATCCTTGCCAATCTTAGAGTCAACACTGTTTGCAGCAGCATTTCCCTGAGGCATTGGAAGGTAGAGTACAGGGGAGGAGCCTTTTGGAGTGTCAAGAACAATCTTCTGGCTCTTTGAGAGTACTTCCTGCATAGTCTCAAGATAAATTCTGGTTCTGGTGATCTCAGGGGCGGCATTATACTCAGGTAAAACCTTTTCAAATCTGGCTACCTCACCTTCAGCCTTAAGCACAACCTGTGAGCGGTAACCTTCAGCTTCCTGTCTTATGCGCTGAACCTGACCTTCAGCCTTTGGCAGAACCTCATTTGCGTAGGCTTCAGCCTCTCTTTTATATCTCTGCTCATCTTCCTGTGCGGCAATGGCGTCATCAAATGCCTCCTTTACCTGATCAGGAGCTCTGGCTGGCAGGAAGTTGACATCAACAATTGATAAACCTGTGTTGTAAGGCTCTATAATTGAAGTTAACAGATCTCTTGTATTCTGTCTTACCATCTCACGGCCTGAGGTTAAAATGTCATCCATAATGGTATGACCGACCACATAGCGCAGAGCACTGTCAGTTGCCTCAAGAAGGGTATTATCAGGATTTACTACAGAATAAAGATACTTTACAGGATCAGAGATTCGATACTGCACATCCATCTCCACAATAACCACATTCTCATCTTCTGTAAGCATTGTTCCTGAGGACTGAATAGAGCGAACCTGCTCAACATCCACTACATTTACAGTGTCAATTCCTGAAAATTTCCAGCGCAGTCCGGAATCTACTACGTCATAGATCTTTCCAAAGCGCAGCACCACGCCCTTCTCAGCCTCTTTTACTGTATAAAAACCTGTAAAAATGTATAGACCAAGAGCAATAACCGCACCTAAAAACACTAGATTCATACTGGATTTTGTGTTCTTAGAACTGCCGGATTTTGTATTTCCAAACACAGACTTTAGGAACTTTAGAAGCTCACCTAAAACATCAGCCTCTTTTTTCCTGTTGTTTCTTCCCCAGGGATCAGACTGATTGATCCATGATTTTTCCTTTTCTTCCTTCTCTTTATCAGAATCAGAAGAATTATTTGAACCTGGAGCATTCCACCCCATTAAATCTTTATTATTTTCCATAGTCCTAATTCACTAAGTCAAAATCAAATTCGTTATTCTGTATCCACGGTTTTCTCTCGGCAAGACAGGCTTTAGAGAGCATTCCCTGTGTCTTGCTGTCAATAATCGCAGCATCAACAGCTGTTATTCTGACTGAAAGCAGACTGAAGCCGCTCTCATCGTATGTCTCAGATTCAACAGCCTTTGATGAATACAAAAGACTTCTTAGCTTTCCGTAATTACTGTCTATCTTAACAGTAAACTCACACAAATTATCAGATAAAAGTTCACTTACTGCAGATAACAGATTTTCAATTCCAAACCCCGTCAGCGCACTTACATAGATCCTGTGAGGATTGCCTTTTTCATCTCTGACTGTCTCAAAGGAGCAGTTTTCAATAAGATCTGCCTTGTTATAGACAATCAGCGTCCTGATATCCTCTGCTCCAACCTGTTTTAGTACTGCATTTACAGCTTCAATATTAGCTTCTTTATGCTCATCCGATGCATCAACAATATGCAAAAGCAGATCGGCCTGGGCAGTCTCCTCAAGGGTTCCTCTGAAAGCTGCCACAAGATCATGAGGAAGGTGTCTTATAAAACCTACAGTATCTGCAAAAACCGCTTTTCCAATAACTGGCAGTGATACGGTTCTCAAGGTTGGATCAAGCGTTGCAAAAAGCTGATTTGCCGCATAAACGTCAGCGTTGGTAAGACGGTTGAACAAGGTGGATTTGCCTGCATTGGTATATCCCACAAAAGATACCACAGGGACTGCGTTCTTTTTTCTCAGGCTTCTGTTCTGATCACGCCTTTGCGCTACTACCTCAAGGTCTTTTTTGATAGCAGCAATCCTTTCTCTTAAGGCACGTCTGTCAAGCTCAATCTGAGTTTCACCAGGGCCGCCTCTTAAACCAAAACCGCCCTTCTGTCTTTCAAGGTGAGTCCAGCCTCTAACTAATCTTGCCTGTTCATACTGAAGCTTTGCAAGCTCTACCTGAAGCTTGCCTTCGTATGTTCTTGCTCTTTGGGCAAAGATGGTAAGGATGAGCGCTACTCTGTCCATTACCCTGACACCAAAGGCTTTTTCAAGATTGCGTTCCTGAGCAGGCGTAAGTTTATTGTTAAAAATAACTGTCTGCACGGAGTAGAGCTTTACCGCATCGGCAACTTCTGTGACTTTGCCGGATCCGATAAAAGTACTTGGATCAGGAGCTTCACGCCTGCATGAAATACAAAAAACCACATCTCCTCCACCAGACTCTGTGAGAAGCTGCAGTTCTTTCAAATCTTCTTGAGATTGGATCTGAGGTAACTCGACATGCACAAGCAGAGCCGAGCCTAAAGTCTCAAATTCTGATTGAGGCATTAGTTGTTTTTAACCTTATCCTAATCAGCTGACTGGGTCTCTTCTTCATCCTTGTCATCAGCAGTTGCAATATTCACAGCACGTGCTGGTACAATGGTTGAAATTGCATGCTTGTAAACCATCTGGCTTACCTGATTTTTCAGAAGCACAACAAACTGATCAAAGGATTCAACCTGTCCCTGTAATTTAATTCCGTTTACAAGGTAGATTGATACAACGATGCGTTCCTTACGTAAGGCATTTAAAAACGGATCCTGTAGTGACTGAACCTTAGCCATATTTATTTCCCTTATATTATCGTTATAATGAGCGGGCAAGCCTGCATACTCTCTACACACCTCTGCGAGTGCTTTATGTATGCCAGGCTATCGTCATTGCCGGATAACCGGCTAAAAAAATGAATTCTTATCGTCTATACGATACATTTAGCATTCTATCAGCAATTATCTCCTAAGAATATTTTTTTTGTACTTTATTTCTCAAATTCCTTCAAAAACAGCTGTTTTTTGCTAAAAATTATCATTTTGGAACACAGTGTCCATAATTTTAGACTTATTCACTAAAAAATCAGTATCCCTTCTTAAGCTCTGTCACAAGCTGGTTTAGCCCATCTTCAACAGGAATATTATCGTCATAAATTCTGTTTAAGGTTACAGCAGTTGGCAGCCAGAACCGGTTTAATTCCTTTACCGCTGGGGCCGGTTTTGCATGCTGCATCTGTATGATGAACGGGGCTGCGAATCTGTCATTTTTTATTAAAGGATCGTCTAGCAGGGCTTTCTGCGAAGGGATCTCCCCTGTATCCTGAAACCTTTCTTTTGCATATTTTTCATCAGTCAGGTATTTTGCCAAAAGCAAAGCCGACTCGTAATCCTTTGCCCAGTGGGAAATAGCATAGCCTCTCACCCCTATAAAGCCTGACATATGGTTGCCGTTTTTAATCCTAGGAAGCGGTACTACCCTAAAATCCACGCCACTGTCCACTACTGTCTTGACATCCCAGGTTCCAAGAAGAGCAACCGCAGCCTTTCCTTTGCAGAACAAGTCGATAATAGTAGATAAGCCGCCAGATCCCTGAATGGCTGAAGGAAAAAGATTATTCTCATAAAATCTTTTCATATTCTTTACCGCGGCTACACTATTTGGTGAGTTTAGCCTGATATCCTCAGCATCTAAAACGTCAAAACGCTTTGTCCCAAAGATTTCAACCCCATAGGCGGACATAACCGACATTGCATAGAAGAGATCGTCAAATTTTGCAACAAGTCCTAGTTTGCCCTCTTTTTTCATCTTCTTTGAATACTCAAAATACTCATCTAAATATTCAAAGTCCTTATCAAGCATTTTGTTGTTGCAGAAAAAAGCCAGGGTTTCCAGTGTTTTTGGAACTGAATACAGCTCTGAATTGTAGCTTGCAGCCCTTATTGCCTCATCATAAAAGGCAGCTCTTTCCTCATTTGTTAAAAAGACAGGATCAATCATGCTCTGACTTGCGGCAATTGCAAGCTGATCATTTGGCAAAAGCAGAAGATCAGGCCCCTTTCCAATTGGGCCGTCAAGCCTTAGTTTTTCAAGGGAATAGATGTATCTTAACTCTTCAACCTTGACTGAAATGCCCGTATCATTTGTAAAGGCCTGTACTGCCTTTGTTATTCCCCGAGCCTTTCCCTCATCTTCCCAGACAGTAAGTTCTAAACCAAAGGCAGATCCAAGACAGGAGCAGGACACTGCAACAGCAAGTGCAAACTTGACTCCTTTGCTAAACCTCATACTTAACCTCTTCTTACCATTTAATGCGTTTTATTTTCTATAAGTATGCTCCTATTAGATTGAATAACTCAAAATCTGATGTAATTGCTTTTGAGTTTTTTGAAACAGATCAACATCAAATCATGATTTTTTTCTGTTTTACTGAACTTTTAGTGAATTTGTTTTTTAAGGGGGGGTTAAAGTACGCTCCCACCTGCAAAAGTGGGAGGTATGAGAAATATTCAAAAGAATTCACAATGACGTTTTGTACGTCCCTCTGCGAAGGTTAGCTTAACAGGGACACAGGAATATAAGGCATTGCTCCTTTTTGTGTGCAGACATATGCCGCTATGTTTACCGCTCTTGTATGGGAGTCAATCAGGCTCATGCCCTTCATAAGTGAACTGATAAGTGTTGCGGTAAAGGAATCTCCAGCACCTACGGTATCTACAACATTGCTTACCTTTGGTGTCTGAACTACTGTCTTTTCGTCATTTAAATATACTGTGCTCTGTAAGGCGCCCTCTGTAAAGACAAAGCAGTCAATGCCCTTGTCAGATAGGTATTTTTTGTACTCGTCTGCACTGTTTACCTTAATGCCGGATAATTCACAAAGTACAGGCAGCTCATCCTCATTGCATTTGAAGATCTGTGAGCGTTTTAATGACTGCTCAATAACTTCCTTTGAATAGTATTTAGCTCTGAGATTCACATCAAATACTTTAAGAGATCCTGCAGGCAGGGCATCTAGAATATCCATGATTGCTCTGTGGGATTTTTCACTTCTCTGTGCAAGAGAGCCAAAACAGATCATGTCAAGCTCCTGTGCAAGATCAAGTACTTCCTCTGTTGCCTTGATGTCATCATAAGCTGTGTCTTCAACAAAGCTGTAGGTTGGTACCCCCTGCTCACTTAGGGCAACATTCACAGCTCCGGTAACTTTGTCAGAATCAGTTAAAAGTGCAGGTAAAAACCTTTTTGCCAGAAGATCACGTGCCAAAAAGCCCAGCTTGTCATGTCCTACACTGCTGATAGCCACAGCTTCAAGTCCGTTCTGTCTGCAGTGGTATGCAAAGTTAGCAGGAGCTCCGCCAATCTTAGGACCTGTAGGATATACATCAAACAGTACCTCGCCTAGGCCTGCGCACTTGATCCTTTTATTGAAAAAAATTGAAAAATCCAGCATATTTTCACCTTCAACCTTAATTTAGAAAAAACTCTTACAAACAGTTTGAAAACAAAATCTTTTAAACCTACTCGGTAATTGAGGCAGTAGAGGCTCTGCGCATCAGCATTGACTTAAGACAGATTCGCTTTGCCGAAGACTCCTGTGTCGACTCAATCCGGTCAAGCAGCAACTGAGCACTTACCCTTCCCATCTCCTCAATCGGCTGACATATCGATGTAACCGGTGTCGGATAGTAGCGACAGAAATTACTGTCACCATATGAAAGAACCGAGATGTCCTTTGGTATTGAAAAATTCTTTAATGACAGAGCGTAGAGAATTCCAGCCGTAATTGCGTTGTTTGCACCAATTACTGCTGTAGGTCTAATGCCCTTTGGTCTTAGCATCAGGATATTTGTCTGCTCAAATGCCTCTACAAAAAGCTCTTCATAGGAATCTGCCTTAAGCTCCATTATTTCAACCGGTGCATATGAATCACCTGCTCCCTGGCAGCGCTCCTCAAAGGTAAAAACCTTGCGGTTGCCTGAAATAAGGCAGATCTTTTCATGCCCAAGCTGCGTAAGATGCTCAGTTGCAAGCGATATCCCGAATCGGTTGTCCTCTATTACGCAGTCATGATCTTTTGCTTTGCTTTCTCTGTCTACAAACACTACCGGCATGTCAATGTTTTCATAAATGGAGGTTGACTTTGACAGCTTGTCTGAAGGCATCACTATAAGTCCTCTCAGGTTTAATGAGGCCCACTGCTTTAAAAGCCTGTTCTCAGAACCGCTGTTTTCATAACTGCAGCCGATAATTACTGAGTAGCCTCTAGAATCAAGAGTGTCGTGTACAGCCTTTACTATCTGATTTGAAAATGAGTTTGTCAGATCAGCAACAATTACGCCCACAAGGCTGCAGGAGGATGAAACATTTGCAAAAGTCTGCAGCTTTCTGATATAGCCGGATCTCTCAGCCTCCTGCAGAACTGCCCTTCTTGTCTCAAGAGACACCAGTGAAGTTTTTTTAAGAGCTCTTGATACTGTAGATGGTGCAATTCCAAGAGTCTTTGCAATCTGTGTAATGTTCGCCATATATAAACCTTCTTACCTAAAAAAGATTTTCCGATATTTAAATTCTCCTTTTGATTATATAAATGATAATTTATTCCTACCTGTCTTTTTTCCAGATTCATGAACTTATGCAAATACCTGCATGCAAATTTTTGCATAAAAAGCCTGATTTTTTATCTTTCTCTTAGCGAAAAATATACCAGTTCTTTACATCAAAACCAGGATTTAAACCAAATATTTCTATTTATATTCAATATATTATATGAATAAATAAAATTTGCTTTTTACTGAAAAAATCTGCTCCATTTTTTCAGAATTAACAAAAACCACTTACGCAATTTTTGCAATGCAAAATTTTGCATAAGTTTTTGTGAATAAGTCTCATATTATTTTTTACCTCCTGTGGCAAGATTGTCTTGCGGTCTGAAGTGAATTTTGGACAAATATTTATAGGATTGAAAGTATGAACAAAAAGTTATTGTTATGGGCAATCACCTCAGCATTAGCCGGCTTCCTGTTCGGTTTTGATACTGTTGTGATTTCAGGAGCTGAAAGTAAAATTCAGCAGTTATGGTCTTTAAGCGGTACTGCTCACGGTCTTGCAATCTCTGCAGCTTTGTGGGGTACAGTATTAGGTGCTTTCTTTGGTAGTATTCCTACTGCCAAATACGGCAGACGCCTCACTCTTATTGCTAACGGTATCCTGTTCCTGATAGGTGCCATAGGTTCCTGCGTAGCCTGGGATGTTTTCTCCTTCTTCATCTTCAGATTTATTGGCGGTATCGGCATTGGTATTTCTACCATTGCAGCTCCTCTGTTTATCTCTGAGATCTCCCCTGCAGGCGACAGAGGCAAGCTAACCGGTCTGTTCCAGTTCAATATCGTATTTGGTATCCTCATGGCCTTCTTCTCAAACTTCGCTATTAACCATCTGGTTTCTGAGGAGTTTGCCTGGAGATGGATGCTGGGTATTCAGGTTGTTCCTTCACTCTTATATACTCTAATGTGTCTGTCACTGCCAGAGTCACCTCGCTACCTGATTGTAAACAAGAAAGATTACGAGCAGGGCAGAAAGGTTTTCTCTTTAATCAACCCTAATATGGATGATGATGAGCTGGACCGTCTTGTTGAGTCTGTAAAAGAGGATTCAGAATCAACTGCAAAAACTAAAGATTCTTCAGCTTCCTTCTTCACAAGAAAGCTCAAGTACCCTATCCTCTTTGCCTTCCTGATTGCTGCTTTCAATCAGCTCTCCGGTATCAATATTATTCTGTACTTTGCACCTCGTCTTTTAGGTCTTGCAGGTCTTGAAGATCCTGTTGCCGCATCTATTGCTCTTGGTGTAACCAACCTTATTGCAACCTTCATCGGTATTAGACTCATTGACGTTCTAGGCCGCAGAACCCTGCTGCTTATCGGCTGCGTGGGCTACATCCTCTCATTAGGCGTCTGCACCTTCGCATTCTTTAACTACGATGAGCTTAAGGTGGTATCTGTATCAATGGATACTGCATCAGCCGCATCCCAGATTCAGAGAATGGAAAATGGTGATGTTTACTTCACAGCAGAG
>JBJEWX010000091.1:0-2756 GCA_051885275.1 Succinivibrio sp.
AAATAGTTAAAGAAATTGATTTTTAAACAACAAATGTGGTGCTAGACCGCATTTATAAGCCGATTTTTAGTTAAAATCGAAATGCAAAACTTGAGTTAATAATAAATTAAATGATTATAACAAGGAGCATCAAACTAGCATCATCCACATAAATACAACTTTCGAAGTCTTAGCACATGCTGTTGATGAAGTATTAGACGATCGTGATTATGAAATGAAAGACGTTTTAGACGATTATCTTAATTATTGTTATACAGATAACTTGATCCCTGTTGATGATGCTTGGAAATGGATGAGAGTTCAACTTGCAGGGACAACACTTGATTATAATAAGGATAGTAATGTTTACTACGATTCTGTTACACGACCATTTCGAGCTCACAGTATACTGGGGCTATATAAAAATAAAAGTGTTCGAGCAATTGGCAAGGTTATAGCAAGAATTACAGCTGTTGAAATAGATAAAGAAATAGTATTTAAAGAAGAGGTTGGAGAAGCTACTGAAGATAGAAAAAAACTTATAAAAGATGCCATGGATTTTGCTGAAAAGAATTTTGGTTATGATATAAGGCATTATGAACATAGATATTTTTTCGTAGATCAGTTCTATGAAACAGACTTTAAAAAAATTTCCCCAAAAGCTCCAATGGGGACAAGAATATTTGATCTTACTGAAGTGCTTGGAACAAACGATATACCAAATGATACAAAGACAATTGCAGATCAATTAAAATTAAAGCAGTGGAGTTAGGTGTTATTCAGGAAATAGAATCAATAAATGAATTCTATATCAATCTGATATGGGATTCATTTGTAGTGATACAAAATACTTGATACACACTAAACTTAATCGTGATACACCTTCCTTTATATAAGATCAAACCCGTCATTTTATAGGCAAAAATGCGGTTTTCAGTGAATACTGGAAATAAACCTCATTTAATTACAAATTGAACATAGATCAGGTAACACTAAGATATACTTCTCAAACCTCAATAATGACTTGAGAAAAGGAATAGGTAAAGATTAGGATTGAGAAAGGAAGTTATTTTTAGGAATAAAAAAAGCAACAACCCTCGTCAGGAAAAACACGGTTGTGGCTGCCCGCAAAATTGGACGATCTTTTGTATCTCTGATTTTCTTTTCGTCAGATTCTTCTTTTGCAGGTGTTCTAACCCGTTTTATAACTTCAAGAGCATTAAATAGGAAAGCGTCCAGTGCTGTAATCTTGTCTGGAAATTTCTCATAGAATTTTCTGTGAAGATCATCAATTACATAATCACATACATATGGCTGAAAAGGTGGCTGAATCGCCTTAATAAGGGCTTGTGCCACCTTTCCCTTTGGAAATAAAGCTGCGGAAATAAAGATGTTGGTATCAAGCATTACCTTAATCATTTGAATCCTCTGCACGAGACTCAGAGATCCACTTGGCAACTTCATCCTCTGTTAGTAGGCCTGCTTTTTTTTCCAGCACCATTCATCTGCTTCTGCAGTTGCATCATTGCATAAACAGCTGAATTTACAATTTTTACTTCATTACCAGATACAACAAAAGAAACACGATCTCCTGATTCAATTCCAAGAATTGCACGTATTTTCTTAGGAATGGTTACCTGTCCCTTTGCCATTACTCTGGCGTCATTTACAAATAATGATTCTGACATATTAATTCTACTTAAAAGTAGGAATTTCATATTTTCCTACTTTTAAGTATAAACTTTAAGGGACCAAATAATACAGATGAATGGAAGGGCTTGTTTCAGATAGAAAGAGATTTCGTCATAAAGCCATAGAGAAAATAAGAACGACCTCACCCCCTCAACTTCGCATAAGGAAGTTTTGTTCAATTTCCTGGAACTCAATATATTGAAAACAGCTTACGCTTTGTTTCTTACATCTTTTTTTCTTCTCCAATTAGTTTTGCCTAGAAGATCTCCCCACTTTAGATTTTCTTTTCTCTCTCCACCTCCCACTCCAGAGCTCTTTACTCCAAAACCTACAGCTCGATCTCGTATCTGCTATAATGAATAAAGCTAAGATTTAAGGAAACAGCAATATGTCAGAGAGTACAGTTAAACTACTTAATAATCCTTATGGACAGGTTACTTTTAATTTATTTCGTCTGGAAGAACAGGCCTTTGTTGATAAAAGTCTGATGATTAAATATCTGGATGATTAGGGTACAAGTAAATATCCTGTACTTTTACGTCCCCGTCGTTTTGGCAAGTCTACCTTTGTGCAGATGCTAAAGTGCTACTATGATATCTCCTACCAGGACAGGTATGAGGAGCTGTTTTCTGGTACAAAGATTTATGATGAGAACCTTCCTACTCATAACAGCTACCATGTAATTGACTTTGATTTTTCAGCTGTATCTACCGGTGATAATGAGGTTCTTTTAACCAGTTTTTTTGTGGCAGTAACTGACGGTATAAATGACTTTAAGCGCAGATATAAAGATTTTGTTTTTGATTACTCAGGTGTGAACAAAACAGATGCGGCAACACTTTTTACAGAGTTTGCCATTGCCTACAAAAATTACTCTTTAAGTCAGAATCTCTATGTCATGATTGACGAATATGACAAATTTGCCAATGAGATACTTTCTCAGAACCTAGAATTATTTTTAGATATTACCGGCAAAAATGGTTTTCTTAAAACCTTTTACTCTGCAATAAAAAATCAGGCAAAGAGCACCATCGCCAAGACCTTTATAACCGGAGTATCCTCCGTATCTCTTGATTCCCTAACCT
>JBJEWX010000092.1:0-2756 GCA_051885275.1 Succinivibrio sp.
AAAGGTTGAAGGTGTTGATGACGTAACAGGTGAGCCTCTTGTTATTCGTCCTGATGATGAGGAAAGCACTGTACGTAACCGTCTTAAGGTATATCATGAGCAGACAGAGCCACTGGTGGCTTTCTATAAAGAGTTATCAAAGACTGCTCCAACAAAGTATGTTGCCTTTGATGGCAACCGTGACGTTCAGGTGATTTCTGACGACATTATCAATACTCTTAAGAACTAATTATGAACGTAAGTAAATATCTTCTTGGGACTCTTATCTTAAGTGGTGCCTTTGTAGCTTCTGCCGCAAACAGCAGCATGAATAATGAGAATCAGGTAAGTCAGATTTATGAGGTTGCTCCTTCAGCTAAAAACGCAGAGGTCATACCCTGTCCTTTTGGCTGGTCTGTTGAACCAAACCCTAGTGTTGACGATTCTCTTAATTATGTTGATGCTGATTCAACTCTGGCTGTAAGTGTAACCAGTATACACACTGGTCTAGACTCTTTTGTTACTGCTGAATCCTATGCTCGTGTTGCAGCAGAGCAGATGCAGTGTATGATACCTACAAACTCTAATCTGATTGATAACGGATGGAGTTTTGAGTGTCCAAAAGAGGGTATTGAAGCAATTGTCTTTGGTGACAACAGTGAGCTGGTGCTTCTTGCTATTTCTGGAAGAAATCCCGAAACTGAAGCAAAGCTTGAAGAGTTCATTAGGTTTCTAGCATACGAGTCAAAGAAACGAACAGATTAAGAGTAATTACAGGGAGCTTAATGCTTCTGCCTAGATATTAGTTCAACTTACAAGGGCAGAGCATGAGGCTTCCTTTAACCTTCCTCGCAAGACTTAACCCGATGTGGCAAACGAAAAGATAAACTTGCATCAAGTCCTTACCAAATTGTGCATTTCATCTCCATGGCTGAAGCCGGGCGCTTTTCGGCACAATTTGGTAATCCCCTAGCACTATGGTAGGGGAGGATGTCACTGCTTTATAGCTTTTATACAGTTACTGCTTTGATAATTATTTTCATATACGGTAATGCCTAAGTTTAAGTAACTAATTACTTTTTTGATATCAGTGTTAGGTTTCACCTTTGGAATTAATTTGTAATCAGCAGTCTTCTCAAAATACATAGGTTCATGACCAGGAGCTAGCAGAGTAAAATTATCATTTCCCTCAAGATAACCATATAGTTCGTTGTAGCATAATGGAGCTCTGTTAATTATGTCCTTTCGGGTAAGATCCTGTCCTAAAAGAGGAAATTCACCTGATACTCCGGTAATTGAGAGTATGGTAGGAAGAATATCAATCTGGCTTACAGTACGCTTATCAATAACAGGGCTGATATCAGGACTGATGATAAGGGCTGGAATATGGAAGTTCTTTATAGGAAATGAGCCTATTCCACGCACTCTTGAGTCATGATCTGCAATAACAATAAAGACTGTATTATTGTAGTAATCTTCCTGTTGAGCCTTTTCAAAGAATTTGCCTAATGCATAATCAGCATATCTGGCGCCTAATAGTCGTTTTGGATCATCAGTACTGATCCCATCAAGATTAACCTTTCCTTCAGGGATATCAAAGGGATCATGGAATGAGCTAGAAAAGATCACTGTACAAAAAGGCTTTCCTTCAGCGTGATATTTTACAAACGTATCATTTGCTCTATTGAAGAGGTCTTCATCTGAAACTCCCCAGGAGCCTTTAAATAAAGGAGAATTATAATTTTTCTGTTCAGTAATATTATCAACTCCGTTGTTCAGAAAGTATTGTCTCATGTTGTCAAAATGACTTTCTCCACCATAGATAAAATCAGTTTGATAGCCAAGCTTCTTATAGATTAGAGATAGGGTGGTTAGAGGAGTTATATGACTGATTTTAACCATTGATGCTAAAGGTCCTGGAGGATAAGAGGCAGTTACTGCTTCAATTCCCCTTACTGAACGGTGGCCAGTTGCATACATGTTTTCAAACCACCAGCCCTGATCTTTTAGTTTATTAAGATTAACAGCTACATTTTCACCACCTAAGGATTTTACATATCTTGCTCCTAGACTTTCTTCTAGGATCAGTACAACATTTCTCTTAGGAATATTTGAAATTGCAGGGAAAATAATCTGATTAATTCTGCATTGTTCATCTTTAGATACCGCAGTATTTCTCTTTGAAAAGCTCTCAAGATTAGCCAATACGTTTTCTTTTGTATCAAAAGCATAAATTTCTGAACTTTTAATTTCTGAATCGTTTAAATGTCTGAAAGCATAAAAAACGTTAAAAGCCGAATTTACAGGAATTGAATTGGCAAGAGGATCAGAGCAGAAAGTTGCATTTGAAGGATTTAAAGGTTTGTGGTCAATAACAGATCCTCTGATGCAGACGAAGAACAGAACAGGCATGCACAAAGACAGGATGATGGTATTTTTTAAAGCTAGTGTCTGATAGTTTTTAAAAAGCCTGCCGGAAAGTTTAAATGCAAAATAGCTAAATATTGCGGTTGATAAAATACAGATAATTCCTTCAATAAGATGACCTGAATATAAGGTGGCAATAACCTCCTTTGGATAAATGAGGTACTCTATATATATGTGATTAGGTCTTACCCCATATTCAAGAATAAATGGAGGCGTTGTGATTTCAAGTAAAAATAAAATTGTTATATTTAAGCAAAGTAGTATTCTCTGTATCAGAATAAGAAAGACAGGAATTCTCTTTAGATAATTAGTGATTAGACAAAGCAGTAATGGGATAGAAAACAGAGTGC
>JBJEWX010000093.1:0-2753 GCA_051885275.1 Succinivibrio sp.
GTCGTTTGCTTCAAATACCTTTGACTTAGCCTCTTTATCCTGAAGACGGATCTTGTCACGCACAAGCTCAACATTAAAGGTCTTAGCTGCAGCTCCTTCGCCTCTTTCAATTTCAAGGATTACAGAAGTGCCTTTCTTTCCTTTAATCTTCTTGACAACTTCAGTAAGTCTCCAGCCGATAATATCCTCAGTCCTTCCGCCTTTCTGCCTGATACCGATGATTCTGTCCTTTGGCTTTAATTTTTTACATTTCTCCGCAGGTGATCCAGGAAGAATCTGCACTATAACTGTGTACTCATCTTCCTGAGATAATACAGCTCCGATTCCCTCAAGCGAAAGATTCATGTCGTCATTAAAATTCTCTGATTCAACCGGACCAAAATAATTGGTATGAGGATCAATTGCTGCCGCAAAGGAATTTTCAAAAACGGAGAAAACATCCTCTGAGGAAATCTGAGAAATGCGGTTCATAGCTGCAGTATATCTGTTCTGGATACGCTTTACAGCCTGTTCTTTGCTCTTGCCGTTTAAAAGCTGAGTTTCAAACTCATTCTTAAGCTCAGTAAGCCACAAGGCTTCAAGCTCTTTCTTATCTTTTACAAAAGGAGCCTTGGTTCTGTCTAAATCAATATACTCATCAGTTGTAAGATCAAGATCAGCCTTTACATTATCAAGCATGAACTTGTACTTGTGATAACGCTTCTTGATATTCTCGTTGTAAAGTGCAAAAGGATAATCAAGTTCGCACTTTTTAATTCCCCTTAAAATCTTGTCCTTAGCGGCATAAATACTTTCCACTTCATCTTTTGTATAAAGAGAATGACTCATGTCAAGATAAGACATCAGCCTGTCAGCCACGTTAGTTGCAAAATCATCATTAAGCTCAACAATCTTGTAATGAGCTCTGGTGAAGTAGTTATAGATCCTAGGACAGGATGTGCCATGACGCAGCTCAGGAGAGAGCTCCGGCATCTGGTCAATAGATGGAACTGAAAGCTTAGCGCTTGCACAAACGCAGCAGCCTGCAAAAAAGCAGACCACTGCGGCTTTTATTATTGTTTTCACTTAAATAAGCCTATTAGCTCTTTTTAGATGGCAGAAGAACTCTGTCTAATGATAAGTTTACTGAAAGACCAGTCATCAGGGTAACAATAACGCTGTCTTTTTGAGCGTCTGATGCCACTACACCTCTCACAAAGCTTCTGTCTGAACTTAAAACCAGCACCTTGGTACCTGCTTTTAAATCCTCAGCTGTTGCTTTCTGACCTTCTATTCTGAAGCTCTTCTTGGCAGGGCGGCCGGCAGGACCCTTTTTAAAATTCTTTTTAGGAGTATTTGGCTTCTTTGGCTTTGCTGCCTGTCTTTTGGCATTGATTTCCTTGATTCGCTCCTGTGAATGCTGAACATGCTCTGCAGTTACAGGCTCTCCACAGTCATTGCCATCAAGATCAACTCTCAAAGCACCTTCCTTTACAGAATAAAGGTACTTTAGTCTTGAGGTATACATTCTCAAAGCTGCTCTAACCTTTGATACAGAAAGTCCCTCAACAGATGAAATCTTTTCTTTAAGATCTTCAAAGATACCAATCTTAAGAGGTTTAAGATCACCATCCTTGATAAAGGCCTTAGGGAAGGTCTTGTATAAAATTTCTAAGGTTTCTTTGATGTGATCATAGTGAGAACCTTCAACTAAATTATCAGTTTTGTTCTCAACACTCTGTGCATTCTGCTCGTTATTCTTTTGGGTTTCCACAAGAAACTCCTTAATAATTGTTACAAGATATATAGCTCCTTATTTTACATTAAGTTTTATATCATTGCGAACAAATTATTATCAATGACAGCACAATAATTGAAATTATTTATTTACCTTGTGCCATGAGCAGAGTTCTGCTTTGACCTAACTTAGCAGGAATTCCCCCTGTCTCTATAGTCGATGGGATGAATAGGAGAGGGGATGAGTCGTCATAAAATACGACTGCAAAACTAGAGTTATTGATTTTGAATCATATTTTGATGGAGCAAAGCCATAGTTAGAGAATAACCTTTTTACTTTATATAAAAACAGGCTTCTGACATAGTTACAAAATCAAGCTTCAGCAGATTTGAAATAATGCACTTATATAAGGTCATTTAGTCTTCAAAACTTGGTAGAATATAGACTGTTACTATAGATTTTACATAGATTTTAGGAGATCAATATGTCAATGCCAGAGCGCTACCACCCAGAATGCCCACCTGATGCCCATAAGGTTATAAGACCTGCGCAAACAGAGGTGCTAGCTACCCTTTGCGTAAGTGTACCTGAGGGTGAGGACAAAAACGGGCTGGCAAATGTCATTGAAATTCTGTCCCTCATGGGCAAAAAAACTGTAATAAACTGTTCTGAGGCTATGAAAGAGTTATTAGTTGCCAATACCAAAGACTCTGATATAAGTTTTGATTTTTTAAGAATTCATGAGGATAACCTGGCATCTATTGCCTATGCAGACGGTGCTGTAGGTCCAAGTGCACAGCTTTATGATCTGGCAAAGGAAGGTGACTACAGCAACTTTTTGTCTGTGCTTGAGAAAAAGTGCTTTATAACAGTTGATATGCCATCAATGTTCACTTTGCGCTCAATTTCAACCGTATACCCATGGGACAAGCTTCTAGCAGCTCACTTTCTAAAACAGTACCTAGAAGCACGTCAGGAGCTTTCAGATGAAGACAGAGAGCTGCTTTTGGATGTACGTTATGGCAGATTTGATGCG
>JBJEWX010000094.1:0-2753 GCA_051885275.1 Succinivibrio sp.
TCTCTTATAACCTGATCCCGCTTGAGGTATCTGAGCATACAAATACTGCAAAGCATAAAGAGCTAGTTGAGGTAACTGAAGATTTGGCAAAAGAAGGTTTCAATATCTCTATTGACGATTTTGGCACGGCTCATGCCAACATCTATTCACTTGCCGATCTTGCTGTATCTGAGGTTAAATTTGACAAGAAGCTGATTGATAATCTTTCTAAAAAGAATAACAAGAAGCTAAAAACAATCCTCAGTGTTCTTATCACAATGTGCAAGAAGCTTGGTATTAAGACAATTGCTGAAGGTGTAGAAGACAAGGAGCAAAGTGAGATCCTTAAAAAGCTTGGCTGTGATGAGATCCAGGGCTACTATTTCAGTAAACCAATTCTCTCTGATGATTATTATCAGAAACTTAACTAAAGCTGTTCTGCTCTACTTCACTTCGACGATAAAATTCATATCAGATCATACCTGAAACCTATGATCTGAATGATTGTAGCATTTTTCTTTAGGACTTTATTATTTGCAGAATTTCCTAAAAACTATCCCTGTTCTTTAGTTTATAATCGGATAATACCCTTAGTTTTTTTCCCTCTAAATATCTTTCTTTTTGCTGTTGTCTGCAGGTGAAAAGCAGATATTCTGCAGGATCACACTAACTATTATCATCAGCAGTCCCACATAGAAAGAAATCCCAAGTTCGCTTGCCTCATTAAACATAAGCATTGCCACAATAATTGAGTAGATTGGCTCGAGATTAAAGCTTAGTGAAATTGTGAAGGCAGACAGTTTCTCTGCAAGCTTTATGACCATAAAGTACAGCCCAGCTGTAAAGACAGTTGATAACAGGGCTAGGTAGATAATATCTTCTGCTGAATAATAAAAACCATCTGTACCACAAAAATACAGATATGCAGGCATCAGCAGAACAGTCAGATAGAAGCCTCCGGTCATTTCGTAGGATAAGAAGGTGTAAGGATCTTTTCCATATGAGAACAGTTTGTTAAAGATTGAGAATAAAGATGATAAAAAGGCTGCAAGTATGCCAACTGCAATTCCTAGTCTGTACTGACTGTCAAAATTGAATATCAGCAGAAGTCCTAAGATACATATAAGTGTATAGACAACATTTAACGCAGAGAACCTAGAGCCAAGGATCTTAGGCTCAATAAATGAGGTAAAAAATCCTGCAGCAGCTAAGGTAATAGTTCCAATAGAGATATTTGATAGCTTTATGGACAGATAGAAAAAAATAAGATGCAGGGCTAAAAGTGCTCCCACAAAGAAGGCCTGTACTTTTGTTCTTGTTGAACATCTGTTTAGTTTTCCTGTGGATTTTAAAACCGCATATACAACAAATGAAGCAATCAAAAATCTGATAAAGACCAGAATAAAAGCATCATAGGAGATTAGCCTGCCGAACACTCCTGTAAAACCGGCAAGAAATACAGCAAGATGAAGATATATGAAAGTCTTTACCATGTCTATTTGCAGCTCTTCCCTATTCTCTGCTGTTTATAACCTTAAGTCTGGCACTTCCACCCTTTCTTGAAAGAGCTTTATACAGTTCATCGACAACAGGACTTAACAGGCTGTCTAGTCCAAAAGGATAGTTTAGGACCAGCATTCCTGAGCCACACATACCAAACACCTCTTCCTGCGGTTCAATACAAAGCTCAACCTGAAGCAATGGAACATTCAAACGGCGCAGATCGTTTGTAAGATTTTTTGAATGATCTCTTAGCTTTCCAAGTACAGGATACCAGATTGCAAATATACCTGTTGCCCATTTGTTAAGCCCAAGCTTTACTGCTTTTACAAGATCTATATATTCATTCTTTTCCTCATAGGCCGGATCAATAAATACCATTCCTCTTCTTGGAGTTGGCGGAAGAATTGCATTTAGCGCCTCTAAACCATCTCTATGCTGAATATTACATCTGCGATCACGCTTGAAATTGTTTCTTAAATTCTCAAATTCAGCAGGATGCAGATCAATAAAGGTTAAGTGGTCGTTATCCCTTGCAAGCATTGCCTCAAAATAAGGTGACCCTGGATAGGTATTGTTCAGATCATTGTTAAGCTCTTCAAAAACCTCATAGAACTCTGGAACCAGTTCTTTTAAGACAGTATTATTCCTGATCTTGTCAATTCCGGTTCTAAATTCCTGATTCTTCATGGCCATAAAACCGTCAAGCCTGTAAACACCAGAGCCTGAATGAGTATCTATTAAAGAATATGGCTTCTCTTTTCCGTTAAGGAGTCTTATCAGTAGACATAAAGTAAAATGCTTTATGATATCAGCGTGGTTACCGCTGTGAAAACCATGTTTATAAGATAGCATGAGATAAAACACCTATAAAAATTTAATTACTATTGCTCTTAAAATACAGGCCTGATGCCATACTCTTTGAGCAAACTTACATATGCAGTGACACCATAACAGAAAGTTTTCTTGTACTTTCAATTTTATCACAGTATCTTAAGGTACAGGATAGCTGGTAATACCATTTAGCTCATAATAAAATTTGCAGTATTTATTACGCAATATTCTATTCCTGCAAAAAATACATCTATAATTACATTATATAAGCCTGTTGCCAATTATCATTGCAGTAAGATTATTTTAATGCCTTATCAAGGAGATGTAATGAAAAACAGAACAGTTATAACTGCCCTATGCTCTTTGTTCTTAGTTTTCAGTGTTGGAGCTTTTGAGCTTGACTATAACGCAATATGTGATGATGACACCTCCACTAGTGC
>JBJEWX010000095.1:0-2753 GCA_051885275.1 Succinivibrio sp.
TTGGAAAAATTTCACCGGTTATTTTTTAGTAGCAACAGATTACCGGATGAACCGAAAATAACAGGTATCATATTTCAAGGAAAAGATAGAAAATACGGCTTATTAAAAACTTGTATATAGCGTAAACTGTAAGTGGTCTTTTGGGGCAGATCGCAATTGCCTGTTTAACACTGTACCCGATAAGGCTAAGAGATATAAAATCGATTGTTTTTCTGTGAGTGATTATTCTGAATGCCTGAATTACCTGAAGTAGAAGTTACGAAGCGTGGTATCGAGAAATATTTAACTGGTAGAACAATTTCCAGAATATTTTTTGATGACAAATCATTAAGGATCCCTTTTTCTAAAGAACTATACAATCTAGAAGGGGCTGAGATCTCTTCCGTTGACCGACGCGCAAAATATATAGTTCTAACAACAACGCAAGGATACCTTCTGATTCATTTGGGAATGACAGGTCATCTTATGGTTTTGCAGGAAGACTCTAAAATGGGCATTCATGATCATTTTGAAATAACAACAGATCATAATATCCATATAAGAATGAATGATATTAGAAGATTTGGATTGGTTAAATACTACCCTCTTGCATCATCTCCATACGAATCAGAGCCTCTTAAATCCTTAGGACCTGAACCTTTTTCAGATGAATTTAATAAAGAATATCTGTTTGCGGTGCTTAAAGGTCGTAAAAAGAACATAAAGCAGTGTCTTATGGATAACAGCATTGTCGTTGGGGTCGGAAATATATATGCTTCTGAGATCCTCTTTGAATGTAGGATAAACCCAAGCCGAAAGTCATGTGATGTTAACCTTGACGAATGTGAGCAGATAATAATTCATACAAGAAAGATACTTAAGGATTCTATTAGTCGAGGAGGAACAACAATACGAGATTTCTCCGGAGCTGATGGGAAATTAGGTTATTTTGTGCAAGAACTGGCAGTCTATGGAAAGGATAGAGAGCCTTGTAAGATATGCGGTACACCAATTGAAAAAACTGTTCATGGTCAGCGTACCACATACTATTGCCCTTTATGTCAGAAAAACTAATTATTCTTATAAGCCTCAAGAATGGCTTTAGGCACAAAGGGGCTGATATCACCCTTATGAATCATTACTTCCCTAACAAGTGTCGATGATATGAAAGAAAATTCTGATTTTGTTGGAAGCATGACAACTTCCAGTTCAGGCATTACAATTTTATACATTCCCAAAAGCTGAGTTTCATATTCAAAATCAGTAACTGTTCTGACACCACGAATTAGAATGCTTGCACCAACTTCTTTTAAGAAATCAATTAGCATTCCTTCAAATCCGGTAACAGTGACATTATCAAGATCGCAGACCGCGGATCTGCTGTATTCGACTCTTTTATCAAGGTCAAACAGAGTATGCTTAGAGGGACTTTTGGCAACAGCAACAATTACTTTATCAAATAGTTTGCTTGCTCTTTCAATAATATCCAAATGACCATTAGTAAGAGGATCAAAAGTACCTGGAAAGACAGCCAGTCTAGTCACTTGAATCACCTTTATAAATATATTTCTTACATGCTTTCTCAAAAGCATCAATCACTCTTTGCAAGCTTATATTTTCCATAGCCTCAGGATTTCGAACTCTATATCTCCAGCCAGGTTTCCTGCCATTTAATTCCTTTTGTGCCTGCTCCTCATAAACACTAACTTCAAGATCTCTGAAATTCCAAGCACCTACTCTGTTTGGATTATGAATTGCAAAGAGACCAATTACTGGAACATTAAGTGCTGAAGCCAAATGCATGGCGGCGCTATCTGGTGACAAGACCAAATCTGCTTGACTTATCACGGCAGCAAGCTCTCTTAGGTTTGTTTCAGAGCATAAGTTTGTTGGTTTAAGATCTGTCTGAATCATGATATTGTTTGTATATACAAAATCATCATTACTCTTTGCTCCAACGAGAACTACCTTAAAGCCTTTTTCTAGAGCATAAACAGCAAAATCAGAATATCCCTTAATTGTCCAATTTTTTTCTTTTTTAGCTGATGCAGGAGAAATAACAATTACCTTTTGTTCAGGATAATCTCTATTGATTTGTTTCTTAGCCTGCTCAATTTCAGTATCTGTTAATTTAAAATCCCAGCAGGGTTCAATCTCTTCTTTAAAAACCTCATTTGCAAAGGCCATAAAACCTGCTAACACATGGGGATTATCAGGTGACTTCACCTGTTTGTTAATGAAAAGACGCTGACCTTCACGACGGCGAACTGAGTCATATCCAAATTTATATTTTGCTCTTATAAACATTGATAAGAATGATGCTTTAATGGAGGTCTGTAAATTAAAGAGGCAGTCAAACTTTTTCGATTTTAGTTCTTTATAAATATTGACTCCAGAACGAAATAGCCCGTCATTTTTAATATCAACGGTTACCATAGGGACAAGCTGTTCTCCCTTATCATTTATAAATAAAGAGGAAAAGCGTTTATCTAATACATATAGAACATCAATATCTTTGAATTTTTTTGTTATAGCATTTGTGAGGCCGAAAGCATTGATACAGTCTCCTAATGCAGACAATCTAAGAACACATATTGATTTGATTTTTTTCATATTTTATCCAAATAGCGATTATTCATAAATTTTATATCAATTTTGTAGACTGATTGATGTTTTTTTTAGTAGAGTGAGATCTTAATAGTCTTCAATCAAAAAAATGGTAAATGGTCTGAAATAAACTTTTCAGACCTCCCTGTTAAGCCATATTCCATGGC
>JBJEWX010000096.1:0-2738 GCA_051885275.1 Succinivibrio sp.
GGGCTCCTCTCAGATCCAGAATCTAAGCAAAAGAAAGGACGATCTCTTCATTAAAACTTCAGCACTAAGCGGACATACACTAATCTTTGGAACCACAGGCTCTGGCAAGACTAAACTCTTTGAGCTACTGATAAGTCAGGCAATAGAACGAAATGAGGTAGTAATTGTTATTGATCCAAAAGGTGATCTTGCCTTAAAACACAAGATGGCTCGGATCTGTGAAGCATCTTTGAGGTCAAAGGATTTTAGTGTACTGGATTTGAAGACTCTTGAGAATACCACAAGACCTTTTGATCTTTTCGCCTCAAATCCGTCTCCATCCGCTATTGCAGACAGACTCTGCACGCTTATGAAGAATAAGGCAAATGATCATGATCCTTTTGCTGACTATGCCTACGACGCCATTAGAGCCTCAATCATTGCTACAACAGATCTGAATCAGCCAATAACACTGCTTAATATCAAGAGAAATATCAGACAGGAGTGCTTTTTTGAGGCTCTACTCCTCTCTTTAGTTAGAGCAACGCTTAAGAGTCAGGATAAAAAGTCTGCAATCTATCTTCTAAGAGTATTAAAAGGCCTGGGGCATGCCACAATCCTTCATGAAAGACTGTATGAACTTGCAGGAATATATGATAAAGAAAAGCTGAATTCAGAGGGCACAAATGATCAAATGACACAGCTTCTAAGCGAGTTTGGCTGTAATTCATCTTTAGCAGAGCTAATGGAGGTTTCAACAGGTCCTGAAGTGCTTCAAGCCTCATTTGCAGATTGTGAAAGTAAAAACTGTTCAAAAAAATGTGATGAGAAGGATAATGAAGCCATAACTGCAAATGATAAGTTACAGCAAAAAGACGGCTCCTCTATAAAAGATAAAGAGCAGAAGGCAGAAAGTGTATCCTGTGAAAATTCATCTGATGATAATTCCAAAGGTGCAGCAAAAAAAGTTACCAGAAGAACATCAAAAAAGGATGCTTCAAAAGCCACTGACAATCAGGAGCCAAGCACAATAAGTGCTAAAAAATCCACGAAAAGCACCAGTAAGAAGCCTGCAAAACCAAAGGCATTATCAATAAGTGCCAAGGTTCAGATCCTGTCGCAGTATTATAGGTATTTTCTTGAAAATACCAGCATGAGCTTTGATCAGAACATTGATTTGCTCTTAAGACAGTCCTGTCTGAATCCTGAGTATTACCTTAAGATCACTGCAGGTATTGGACCTATACTTAATGTACTGTCAAATGATGGCATTGAGGATGTCATCTGTGCTTCAGGCAATAACCTTACCTTTAGGGAAATATATATAAAGAACAAGGTTATGTACTGTTCCATCCCATCAATGTCTAATTCCTCGCTAACTAAATATGTAGGCAGACTGCTGCTTGCAGATCTCTGTTCTTTTGCAAGTAACATCAATGCTCAGGAGAAAATTAAAAAAAATGATCTTAATGCTGATGACTCAGGTAACAGTAAGTTTTCTTTTAATGAACCTAATGATGAAATAACTAATGATGAAATAACAGTTAATCACAAAGAAATGCAGGATCAATTTAAGGATAGGGTGAATTATCATAAATCTGAATACGGGGAGTCTTCAGAATCAGCAGAATCTCAAAGGCAGCCAGATAAAAGTCTAAGAATAGAGCAGAAAATAGAGCAGAATACAGAAGATATGTCTGATAAAGCTGAATATAATCAGTCAAATACAAGAGAGGATCACAAAAATATTGAGGACACAACAATAAAATCTGAAGAAATTTTAGGTAATAACTCTTCGGATAATAAAGATTATGCAGATCCTTTCTTTGAGGAATATGAAAAGAGTAATGTCTATTCTGATAATTACCTCTCTATCCTTACAAAGAACCTCTGTCCAAGTGTGGTTCAAAAGATATTAAAAGAGCAGGATGACAGAAGAAAGAGAATAGCCTGCGACAGTTATAAAAAGCATGATCTTGAGCCAAAACGCCATGTTAAAACAGACTATTTGAAGCTTCCTGTAAGACGCAGGGTAAACATATATATAGATGAGGCAAGCGAAATTGTTAACGAGCCTATGCTGCAGCTTTTAAACAAATCAAGAAGCGCAGGCTTTGCAATAACTGTTGCAACTCAGACCTTTGCCGATCTTGCCACAAGATGTGGCTCTGCAGAAGCTGCAAAGCAGCTTATTGGAAACTGCAATAACCTAATCAGTTTGAGAGTTGGCGATGATGATACTGCAGCTATCCTATCCTCCTCCCTGCCTAGCACAACCTACCAGGGCTACAATACTTCAATTGGAACAAACTCTGATAGCACTTCGCTTAATATTAAAGATACAACGACAAGATCTACCTCCTCAACTGAGGATTCGATATTTCCGCCATCTGTGATGCTGTGCATGCCAAATTTTGAGTATGTGGCAAAACTGTCCGATGGAAGGTTTGTAAAAGGAGTATTCCCGTACCTTGCAGAAGTGGACGGGGCATGATCTGATAATAACAAAAAAATAAAATGCGTTTCTGCTGTATGGTCTATTAGAAAGGTTTATACGCTTTATGAAGAGTCTTCTGTATGTTCTTATGCTTCTGCTCATGGCAATAGCAGTGTTGTCATTTGTAAGTGAACTTGATATTAAAGGCGGAGTTTCAAAAAGAGTTTATATAAGTGATGCTCAATATATGAGTGACTGCTTCAATATTGAGTATGACTATGTATTCAATAAGCTCAAAAGCATCTTTATAAGTGGTAATCTT
>JBJEWX010000097.1:0-2724 GCA_051885275.1 Succinivibrio sp.
TCCATAAGGATTATTTAGAAGTGTAACTGTACTCTCTGACATATTGCTGTTTCCTAAATATTTGATGTCTTCATTATAGCAGACATGGAATTTTGCAGTATGTTTTGGGTAAAAGCTGTAAGAGTGGGAGGTGGTGAGGTGGAGAAAATAAGGAGGGGGGAGATCTTCTGGGCAGAACTAACTGGATAAGAAAAAAAGAAGTAAGAAACAAAGTGTAAGCTGTTTTCAATATATAGAGTTCCAGGTAATTGAACAAAACTTCCTTATGCGAAGTTGAGAGTGAGAACTACGTCATTATTTTAGGTGGCAGGGACTGCCAGAAAAACAGAGGAAAAAGTATGAAAAATGCTGCAGTTATGCGTATCCAAAACCAGATTTACAAACTGAACCAATCTTTAGAGATAGATAAAAATTAAGAAAATTAGAAGAGGAGAAAGATATGATTGAAAAAAGAGGAGCTATAACACTGCCTGCAAAAGCAGGCAGTGTTTTCAGAAAACTGGGGATTAGCCGCCAATCTTCTCACGGATACGAGCTGACTTACCAGCACGGTCACGTAAATAGTAAAGCTTAGCGCGACGAACGTCACCGCGACGAGTTACTTTAATAGAAGCAATTAGAGGTGAATGAGTCTGGAAAACACGCTCAACACCTTCACCTGAAGAGATCTTGCGAACGGTGAAAGATGAATTTAAGCCGCGGTTACGCTTTGCAATAACGTTGCCTTCAAAAGCCTGCAAACGGGTCTTGTCACCTTCTACAACCTTAACCTCAACACGTACGGTATCACCTGGATTGAAAGCAGGAATATCAGTACGGATTTGCTCTTTCTCTAGCTGATCGATAATTGGGTTGCTAGCCATTTTAATGTACCTACCATTAAGTAAAACAAAAAACTTAATCTAGTCCGTGCTCTTTAATATATTCTTCAAGAAGTTTCTGCTCTTCTTTTGAAAGAACACGATCCTCAAGCAGATCGGGTCTGCGCTCGTAAGTGCGACCTAAACACTGCTTTAAACGCCAGATACGGATCTTTTCGTGATTGCCGCTCATCAGTACCTCAGGAACACTCAAACCATCGATTACCTCTGGCCTTGTATACTGAGGAAAATGCAGCAAGCCTTTTGCGAAAGTATCCTCTTGTGCGTTCTGTATGTTGCCAAGTACTCCTGGCACCATTCTAGAAACTGCATCGATGATACACATGGCAGGAAGTTCACCCCCTGACAGGACGTAGTCACCGATTGAAACCTCCAGATCGACTTCAGTCTGAAGGACACGCTCGTCAATACCCTCATAGCGACCTGCTACAAGGATCATTGAGCCCCAACTGTGGAATTTGGTGACCAGAGAGTGATCTAGCTGTTGTCCCTGTGGAGACATACAGACTACTTTAGTACCTGACGGTGCCTGCGCTTTTGCAGCTGAAATAGCATCACGCAGCGGCTGAACCTGCATCAGCATACCTGGACCGCCACCATATGGCTTGTCATCCACGTTGTGAAACTTATCAAGAGTATAATCACGCGGATTAAAGTACTCAACTTTAATAAGCCCGTTCTCACAGGCTCTGCGTGTAACTCCTGACTTGGTTACAGCATCAAACATCTCAGGAAAGAGCGTTACTACACCAAAATACATGACTAGTAATCAACGCCCCACTCAACCTCGATAGTTCTGGCATTGAGATCAACTGCCTTAACAATCGGGCCCACGACATAAGGTATGAGGAAGTTTTCTTCCCTTACCATAGCCAGGTGGTCAGAGGGAGACACCTCTAAAATAGGAGTGGCTCCGTAATCCCTAATTCTCGACACTTTGCCGAGCATTACACCCTCAAGTCCTATTACACTGCAGCCTTCAAGGTCGCAGAGGTAATATTCGCCCTCGGGTACAGGTGGCAGGCTTGAGCGCCTGATCCCTATCTCTGCTCCTGCATAAGCTTTCGCCTCCTCAGGAGTAGAGGCCACATTTAACTTAACGATATAATCGTTACCATGTGGACTAAATTCCTCAACCTGAACCTCGCGCCATTCCGCCCCGCGCTTGCGTATAAACCATGGCGAGTAGTCAAAAAGGTTCTCAGGTTGGCTCGTAAAAGAACGAACTTTCATCCATCCTTTTACTCCAAATGAAGAGCCTAAGGCTCCCATTGGACGCGGTGTGTCTGCCATAAGCAGAATTAAGCCTCAGCAGCCTCTGATGCAGCAGCTTCAGCCTCAGCCTTTGCCTTAGCCTCAGCAGCAGCCTTACGAGCAGCAACAGCCTTCTCGTGCTTCTCTGCCTTTGCCTTTAAAATAGCTTCTTCGCCCTGCTCTGATTCCCAAATCAGACGCTTTACACGATCTGATGGCTGAGCACCTTTAGCAATCCAGGCATTGATTGCTTCAATATCTAAACGGAGACGAATTTCCTGACCACGTGCGATTGGGTTGTAAATACCAACCTGCTCAATGAAGCGGCCGGTTGTAGCAAAGCGCTTGTCTGCTACGATAACGTGATAGAAAGGACGTTTTTTAGCGCCTAAACGACGTAAACGAATGACTACCATTTCGCTAGTACCTATATAAAAATAAAAAATCTGACAATAAAAAATTGCCAACTTATAAAAACAGTTGCAATATTTTACTCCCATTCTGAAAAAATGCAATACCGTTTGTTGAATTAGCCCATATACATGATTTTAAGGCTCCCCAAAAGTAGGCTCAAAACCAGTAGCAGATA
>JBJEWX010000098.1:0-2716 GCA_051885275.1 Succinivibrio sp.
AAAAGCAGCTTGAGCAGAGTTGTCTTTCCGGCACCGTTTGCCCCTTCAATACAGATCCTGTCACCTCTCATCACTATGGCTGAGAAATTATCAATGATCTTTCTGTCATCAAAAGACAAAGAAAGATTTTCAATATCAAACACAAGGTTACCGCTTCTTTGTGCCTGATTTGCCTCCATGATGACATTACCGGCCCGCTCACGGCGCTTTGCTCTAATCTCCCTGCGCTCCTTAAGATCTCTGACTCTGCCCTCGTTTCTTGCAAGTCTGGCCTTGACTCCACGTCTAATCCACGCTTCTTCTTCAGCTAAGATCTTGTCAAACTCGGCATTTGCCAGCTCTTCTTTTCTTAATCTCTCATCGCGAAGTTCAATATAGCGGTTAAAGGAGCCCGGGTAGGAATAGAACTGACCTCTATCAAGCTCCACAATGCGACTTGCAAGATTATTTGCAAAAAAGCGGTCATGAGTTACAAATATGACCGTTCCTCTAAAAGCTTTTATCTCCTCCTCAAACCAGGCGATAGATTCAATGTCAAGGTGATTTGTCGGTTCATCCAAAAGCAAAAGTTTTGGCTCAGAGGCTAAGGAGGCGGCAAGAGCGGCTTTTCGTCTGTTGCCTCCTGAGAGTGTCTTAAGCTTAGTATCAGGAGCAAGTCCGATACGGTTTAGGATCTTTTTGATATAAGCATCCTTGACCCAGCCATCATGTTTCTCTATAAAAGCAGACAGCTCCATCTGCTCATGTACATCCTCTGTAAGAGAAAATCTTGACAATGCCTCTCCCACCACAGGAACTCCAGATGCGGCTAGACTGTATACTGTTCCTGACTGATATGAAGGAGGCTCCTGACACAAGGTTGCAATCTTAAGTCCAGACTGAATGATTACCCGGCCTGAATCTAACTCACGCTTTCCCTGAATCACGCTTAACAGGGTTGATTTGCCGGTTCCGTTTCTGCCTACAAGACAGATCCTTTCATTTTCCTCAACAGAAAGATTTGCGCCTTCAAAAAGCCTGTCAGCTCCGTTATTCAGGTAGGCGTCAATAATGGAAACAAGACTCATTACAGATCCTTTACTCCGTCAGGACCAAATACTCTTGGCTTACGGTTTAGAGTTTTATTAGAAGATCTCTTAGATATTTGTGATCTGCCCGCATCTGAAGAATACCTGTTGGCAGCATTTGTACTTCCTGAAAAACTGTCTTTGGATGATTTTCTGTTCTGACTTATACCCTGAGCGCTACCCCAGACCTTATTTACAGGTTTAGCTCTTAAAGATAAGGTTTCCCTGTTTGAGTCAGAGTACTCATGATAAGTGCCACCCTTTGAATCAATGGTCTTCTGCCACTTAGGAGCTGACATTCTGCTGGTCATTGGATCTGGAGTCTTGGTCATTGTGTCTTTTGAGAAACTAAGCCTGTAGCAGGTATGGATCTTTTTGTCTCTTGCAAAATCACGAGGAAGAGTAGCCTCTGAGATATTCTCATACAAAAAGCCATATTCCTTAATGCTATCATCCATGCTAAAGCCACGCAGATTGGTACAGAAAATAACCTCTCCGCCATCTCTCAAATGTCTTGTGAGGTTAGACAGTAATGCTACATGATCTCGCTTTACATCAAAGCTGCTCTCCATTCGCTTTGAGTTTGAGAAGGTTGGAGGGTCAATGTAGATCAGATCAAACTTCATATCATGCTCAGTAGACAGCCAGGCCAGGCAGTCAGCCTGAATGAAGCTTGTTGTGTCAGTTGGCAGATTGTTTAATTTAAAATTATCAAGTCCCCACTGAAGATAGGTTCTGCTCATATCAACACATACATTTGACTTAGCATTGCCAAAGGCAGCTGCAACTGATGCTGAACAGGTATAGGAGAACAGATTGAGCACATCTTTGCCAGATGAGCGCTCTCTTATCATTTTTCTGATAAGACGCCCGTCAAGAAACAGACCTGTATCAAGATAATCATGCAGATTTACCTTAAAGAGCATGCCATCCTCATTTACAGTCATAAACTCATTTTTAAGCTCGGTGGCCTTTTCATACTGACTGTCTCCCCTGTGGATCTCTCGACTCTTTAAGATAACCTTATCTCCACTGACTCCTGCAATCTGAACTGTTGCGCTTAACATATCAAGCTCATGTTCTCGGGCTGTTACAGGATTAACCTTTGCAGGAGCTTTATAGGTCTGAATAACATAGTAACCATCGTAATAATCTATGGCGGCACTGTACTCAGGGACATCTGCGTCATATACACGATAGGCGTTGGTATTGACATTCTTTGCCCACTTTCTCATGAAGGCAAGATTCTTTTTCAGACGGTTGGCAAAATCAGTTGCAATTCTGTCTTTATTCTCTTCTTTGTTAGACAGTTTGCCGGTATCGTTAATTGTGAATACACGAAGCTGACATGGAAGATCACCGTTAAACAGTTTGTAGATCTTGTCTGAATGCAGTCTCATACAGGAGAGTAGCTCTGCAGAGGAGGAGATCACAGCAGCTGTTGCCCCCTTAAAATGAGCCTTAAAACCGGCTCCTAAAGCTGTGTAAAGAGCGATGAGCTCATTAAAATTGCCCATTCGCTTTCCGTAAGGAGGATTAGTTACAATTGTAACCTTATTATCGTTGCTAAAAGGATTATACAAAGCCGAAACGTCAGAATGATAAATCTTTACAAGCTCTTCAAATCCTGCCTTTCTTGCATTTTCATT
>JBJEWX010000099.1:0-2714 GCA_051885275.1 Succinivibrio sp.
ATGAGTGCCTTCAGATTAAGTAAAAAGGGCTACCCATATCTGGTGCTTGGCGTTTTTCTCTTAACTTTTATCCTGTCAGTATTGCTCTCAAATACCTCAAAGGCCTATCTTTTAACTCAGTGCCGTATTTTTGAGCTGTTTTTTGGAGCTGCCCTTTACTGTTTCCACCAAAGGGCTACGGCCTATTTTGAAAACAAAGAGCTGCTTTGCCCTGTAATTGAGTTTTTCTCCCTTGCAGGACTACTGCTTGTTATCTACCTTACAAGACTTAATAATGGACTTTATACCCCTTCTGATTCTCTTTTAACCATGGGCTTTACAGCTCTTATTATTATCCTGAATTCAAAGCGCTCAATTTTTTCCATAAAATTTCTGCAGTTTACAGGCTCTGTCTCATATTCTCTATATCTCTGGCACTGGCCTCTTTTAGTCTTCGCCTTAAGATGCGGGCTTTTAAACAGCAAATCCGCAATCGCCGTATCCTTAGGGGTAATTGCCGTGATTTCAGTTTTATCCTACTATCTAACCGAGAAAAAAGTATTTAGGCTTAGAACTGTGGCAGTAATGTACCTGCTTCTTTTTGCTGCCTATGGCTATTTTAAAGGCACCGACGGCCGAAACTATATTTCTGACTTTATAAGAGAAGGCTCTACAAGATCTCAGCATATTGTTGAGCCACGTGAGAAAAACCTTACCATGAGCATCTATGTTGAGGATAAGCTCATGCCGGTTTTTCATTACGGGCGGCAGGATCTCAAACCGGATGTTTTTATCATAGGTGACTCTCATGCAGATCACTACTCTTACTATTTCCGCAATGTAAATACCTATCCTGTATATATGAGCGTATTACACGCAACTATGGCCTATGGTCCTGTTTTTAACAGCATGAAAAAAGCAAAACTTACAGGTGAGGATTTCAGGCACAAATACTACAGTATCTATTCATTGATGCTTGATAAGCTTTCATCTAACAGCAAGGTGATCCTTGCTAACCGCTGGGATGTGGGATATCATCAGTACATTTTTGAGTATGATCTTTTAGATACTGAGGATAATTTTAAAAAGTATCTGACAGCTATGCTTTCGGATATTAAAAGCAAAACAAAGCTTTATCAGAATTTAAAGTTCTATCTTGTAGGTCAGGGAGTAATTACAAACTCAGTGATTGTAAACTGCTTAAGAACTAATCTTGAAGACTCAGTGCTTAGGTATATCATCGATGAAAAGTCCTGTGCCTTCACTCCCGATTATCAGGGAAAGCGACTTGATCTTATAAACAGTGCCTTAAAAGAATTTGCCGATAAAAACGATAATGTTTATTTTATTGACAGAAATATCCCGCAGATGCTCGGTAACAGTCTCTATAAAACCTACACCCCTGATGGAGCACCACTGTATGTAGATGACAATCATTACTCAAATTCAGGCGGTATCTTTATAGGATCATATATAATGAAGTCAGTTGATTCACTTAAGTATTAGGCTTTAAAAATGATGTCACTTGATAATTACCAAACTATGGATCCTTTTATCCTGCTCTCTGCAGTAAATATGTATTTAAGAGATGAATACACAAGCCTAAAGGATCTGTGCAGAGCTTTAGATATTGATATGGAAGAGCTAAAGTCAAAGCTTAAAACTGCAGGATTTGAGTATATAGAATCAGTAAATCAGTTTAAATAAAATGCTGCCATACCTAGATTACAAATATCTTTTTATTCTGCCTTTGCCTTTGTGCAGTCCGAAGGATAAATATGCAATGCTCTATGGCTTTTCCTATATTCTGACGGATGCGGCCTTCAACAGAATCGGATCTGCAACCACAGTCTGCTGCAGAGGGTATGACTACATACTCCCAAGTCCGTCCTATCTATTTATGCAAGGCATTGACCCGTATAAAATCAGACAGGGACTTTTGGTTGATCCCTTTATAGATGAGCTTGAAAAACAGCTTCATGCCCCTAATCTTGCGGTATTCACCTGGTCAGTACATAACCTTAAGATTGTTGAAAAGATGTGCCTTAAACAGTTTAGAGACTGTGACACTCTTGATAAGGTTAATATTATTGCTGATATAAACCGGGTGTTAAAACTGCATGACAATCTTAAAGACGGTAAATCAGTCAATACAGACTCCCTTTTAAACTGCGCAAAAGCAAAAGGTTTTAAAGAGAAATTCTCAATCTTCAGTCAGGAGGCTAAGCTTGAGGCGCTGCTGTATCTTGTAAGATATCTGCATGATGAAGATCCTGCCCTGTTGAACTATGCCCTAAAACCCAGGGAGTTTAAAGCAGCCTTTATAAAAAAATCTCTTGAGAACAACCGTTGCATGGCAAACTACAGCGTCAGCGATAAATGTATTGAGATTATAAAACCGCTGTCTGTCAAAGAGAACCTGATGGATGCTCTGTATTTTGATGGTAATAACGTAGCCCGCCGTTACTATGATTTAAATGATGCCGAGCTTTTATCCCCTGCTACAGTTTTAACTGAGGAAAGACAAAAGATAACAGGAATTGATCTGAAAAGAACCATAAAGGCACTTATAAGTCATGATCCTGATTCATTAGTGCCTAACAGCAGTTCTCTTCCTTACAGATATACTTTCTTTAAGGAATTTACTCCAAATGATCTTAAGTTTTATCAGAGTGCCTTAAGTTTAAAAAATCATGCAGCCATAACTAAAGCTCCTCTTAATACATCCTCAGCCT
>JBJEWX010000100.1:0-12665 GCA_051885275.1 Succinivibrio sp.
AATAAAGAAGACAGAATCTCACGTACTCTTACCCTTGGTTTCCCTGCTATTGCAACTTCTCTTGCCGGATTGCATTGTGAAGTGGAGAACTTTGCTTTCGCAGCCAACTTTATGGCTAAATTTGTAAACAAAATCAAAGAAATCTGTATATAGACCTTTTTGTTCTCTTACCTCTACTATGTGATCAACAAGCCTTTCACCAACACCTTTGATTGCTGAGAATCCATATACAACATTGCCTTTTTCATCAACACCAAAGTGAAATTTTCCAATGTTTACATCTGGAGGATTTACATTTACACCAAGTCTGTGACATTCTCCTATATATGCAATGAGCTTCTCAGTCTTCATGCAGTCTGCAGTCATCATCGCTGCAAGGAATTCTGCCGGGTAATGAACCTTTAGATATAGGGTCCACCAAGCAACAAGAGCATAGGCAGCAGAATGTGACTTATTAAATCCATAAGCAGCAAACATTTCTACCTGATCAAAAATCTGCCCCATGATTTTCAGATCTTTGCCTTTTTTTAACGCTCCTTTGTTAAATACATCTCTTTGAGCTGCCATTTCTGCAGGGATCTTTTTTCCCATCGCACGTCTTAAAATATCAGCTCCGCCTAATGAGTATCCTGCAAGAACCTGAGCGATCTGCATAACCTGCTCCTGGTATACGATAACTCCATAGGTAGAGTCCAGAATAGGTTTTAAATCAAGATCCTGCGCATCAGGCAGAGGATAGCTTACAGGCTCCTCACCATGTTTTCTGTTTACAAAGTGGTCAACCATTCCACTGTTTAAAGGACCTGGTCTGTAGAGAGCTACAAGAGCAACCAGATCGTCAAATCTGTCAGGCTGCATTTTACCGATAAGCTTTCTCATACCAGTAGATTCAAGCTGAAATACTGCTGTAGTCTCTGTTTCCTGAATCATTTTGTAGCTATCCTCATCTTCATACGGAATAGCTGCAATATTGATATGAGGCAAACCTTTTTCATCAAGCTCAAAAGGACCTTTACTGATGTCGATGTTATCCTTGCCGATTCTTGCAAGTTTTGCATCAATCATCTGTTTTGCATCATCAATGATGGTAAGTGTGGTAAGTCCAAGGAAGTCAAATTTAACAAGACCAGCGTGCTCTACGTCTTTTTTATCATATTGAGTAATAGGGTTTCCGTCAGAATCAAGCATCAGAGGAGCAAATTCAGCGATTCTTGTTGGGGAGATAACAACTCCGGCAGCGTGTTTACCGATACTGCGGATCACACCTTCAAGTCTGATTGAAACATCTATAAGTTCGACAGATTCCTTGTCATCATTGATTTTTGCCAGATTGTAGAAGTTCAGAAAATCAGGAGCATCAGATTCTACCTTTTCACCCTTTTTTCCAATTCCAAGGCAATTGTTGAAGGTAGTGCCAGGTGTTTCAGGAATTAGGGAAGCTATACGTCTTACTTGACCTAGAGGAACGCCTATGGCTCTTCCTACGCCCTGAATTGCCGCTTTTGGAGCAAGAGTACCAAATGCAGCGATCTGTGATACAGCATTTCTTCCATAATGATCCACCACATGCTGAAGTGTTTTATATCTATTGCGCTGACAGAAATCTACGTCAAAGTCAGGCATTGAAACACGCTCTGGATTTAAGAATCTTTCAAATAGAAGATCAAAGCGTAGCGGGTCGAAGTCGGTTATGGTAAGAGCATAAGCAACAAGGGAACCTCCACCTGAACCTCGTCCTGGCCCTACAGGAACACCGTGTGCTTTTGACCACTGGATGAATTCCATCACGATAAGGAAGTAGCCAGGGAAATCCATATTGATGATAACATCAAGTTCTGTATTTAATCTTTCCTCGTATATAGGTCGCTTAGCTTCTCTTTCCGCTTCATCAGGAAACAGAAACTTAAGTCTGGCCTCTAATCCTTCTTTTGCCTTTACTCTAAGGCATTCTGCTGTAGAAAGATCTCCTGTGTCATAACGTGGCAGTCTTGGGTAATCAAGTTCAATATCAACATTGCATCGTTCAGCAATAATTCTAGTGTTTTCAAGAGCCTCTGGAAGATCACTGAAGATCTCTTTCATCTCGTCGGGAGATCTTAAATACTGTTCGGGAGAATAGCGTCTTGCGTTTTCCTTGTTTCCCTTCTGTACCGCCTGCTGAATTGATACTCGGATATCATGAACATAGTAGTCACTAAAACCATCAGCTGGTACATCATTAGGGCCCTTTAGGAATCTTGTGTCATTTGATGCAACTGGGGAAATGCCGTACTTAAGGCAACAGTCTAATGCGTAGTTTTCAAATTCAGATTCAAATTCACGACCAGTTCTAGTAATTTCAAAACAGAACCTGTCACCGAAATATTTCTGATAATTCTTTAATCTCGATTCGGCTTTATTAAGATTGTCTTCTTTTACAAAATTTGCAATATCACCTCTAAAGCCATTTAACAGGATAATTCCTTCAGAGTATTTCCATAAGTCGTCAACTTTAGCAGCTACCTCTGCTATGTCAGGGCTTGCAGTGTTTATCCATGCATCTGAGAGAATATCATAGAGATTTTGCTTTCCTACCCGGTCCATTGCAAGCAGGGTCACATAAAAATATCTGTCAGCTTCGCCTGGTTTAGTATCTTCTTTAACCTGAAGATCTGCCCCCATAATTGGCTTAATACCGTTGCCAAGACATGCATTATAGAATCTGATAAAGCCCGCCATGTTATTAAAGTCTGTAACCGCAATGGCAGGTATTTTGTTTGCTTTTGCTGCTTTGACAATGTCACCTACATTCTGAAGTCCATCATTTATGGAATAGCAGGAGTGAACATGTAGGGGAATATAGGCTAGATTATTGTCTGACATAGGAACTCTTATATTTGAATATGGGGGCAAAAGCCCCCACAATATGCAGGAGAAAATGAACTACTTCATTTTCTTATATGCATTGATAAGACCATTTGTTGAGCTGTCATGTGAAGTAATAACTTCGTCATTTTCAAGCTCAGGAATGATCTTCATAGCCAGCTGCTTACCTAATTCTACACCGTACTGATCGAAGGAGTAGATATTTAGGATTGAACCCTGAACAAAGATCTTGTGCTCATACATAGCGACTAACATGCCAAGAGTACGAGGTGTAATCTGCTTTACTAAAATAGAGTTGCTTGGACGGTTACCTTCAAAAATCTTGAATGGAACTACATCCTTATACTCAGATTCATCCTTGCCCTTAGCCTTGAACTCCGCAACAACCTGTTCTTTTGTTTTACCAAAAGCAAGTGCCTCTGTCTGAGCAAAGAAGTTTGAAATCAGTTTTACGTGGTGGTCACCGATTGGGTTGTGGCTTACTGCTGGAACAATAAAGTCACAAGGAATAATTTTTGTGCCCTGATGGATTAACTGATAGAAGGCATGCTGACCGTTTGTACCAGGTTCACCCCAAATGATAGGACCTGTCTGATAATCTACCTTGTTACCGTTTCTGTCTACATACTTACCGTTTGATTCCATATTTCCCTGCTGGAAGTAAGCTGCAAAACGGCTCATATACTGGTCATATGGAAGAATAGCTTCAGTTTCGTACTTGTAGAAATCGTTATACCATAAACCAATAAGAGCAAGGATCACAGAGAGATTTTTCTCAATAGGAGTCTCTCTGAAGTATGTGTCATACTCAAAACCACCCTTTAGGAACTGTTCAAAATTGTCAAAACCGCAGGCAAGAGCAATTGAAAGTCCTATAGCTGACCATGAAGAATAACGGCCACCAACCCAGTCCCAGAACTCAAACATATTGTCTGGATCGATACCAAATTCTACGCATCCCTTCTCATTTGTAGAAAGAGCAACGAAATGTTTAGCAATGAATTTTTCGTCCTTTGCTGTCTTTAAGAACCAATCTCTTGCAGTATGAGCATTAGTCATGGTTTCAAGAGTGGTGAAGGTCTTTGAGGCAATTAAGAATAATGTTGTTTCAGGATTACATTTTTTGCAAACTTCAGCAATGTGGCTTGCGTCAATGTTTGATACAAAGTGTGCCTTTAGTCTTGTGTGATATGGGGTAAGAGCCTCGGTGATCATTACAGGACCAAGATCTGAACCGCCAATACCGATATTTACAACATCAGTGATTTCCTTTCCTGTGTAACCCTTCCACTCTCCGGAAATAACTTTGTTGCAAAAGACCTTCATTTTATCTAAAACCGCTTTAACACCAGGCATCACATCTTTGCCGTCAACAAAGACGCTTTTTCCTGAGAAGTTTCTTAAAGCTGTGTGTAGTACGGCACGACCTTCTGTACGGTTTATTATCTCGCCATTGAACATAGCCTCAATGTTCTCCTGAAGCTTAGTCTCTTTAGCAAGTTCAAAGAGAAGACTCATTGTTGTTTCATCAATTATGTTCTTTGAAAAATCAGCAACTATATCTCCATTTGCTATTTTTAATGAGTACTTATCAAAGCGGTTAGGATCCTGTGAGAAAAGATCTTTTAAAGTACGGTTTTTTGATGATTCAAAGTGAGCTGTTAATTTTTTCCAAGCTTCAGTTTGAGTTGGGTTGATACCATAAAACATGAAGATGTCTCCTGATTTTTTTTTGTTTAGAGCAGTTTGCTTATCTTGTTTGAATTACTTGATGACCTAACTGTCAGTTTAACTATCAAGTACAACCGAATCTAACTCTATATGCGTGTATATCGTAATTGAGGACGAATAAATCATGGATAAGACCATAATTATCTACTCAAAAGCTATTATACATGATTTGCGGATCATGATTTGAAATATTCATTTTCCAACATTTTAGGAAAGCTAAATTAAGGTATTATTCTCATAACTACACAATTCCAAGGTCGGAGCGTCTTCTGGTAAGATCTGGAGTAAAGCTAGGTGCAAGACGTTTTGAGAGATCGTGTACAACTTTGATGTTTTTTTCTTTTGCACGACATTTTTTGTTGCAAAGAGCCACTCTGAAATTGGCCCATGGAAGATCTTTAACGACAATCACATCGTTTTTAAATGGTGAGAGTTCATAGACAAGTCTTGGAACTACAGAAATACCAAAACCTAAAGCAGTAAGCGAAACAATTGCCTCATGCCCGGATACTTCAGAATAGATGTGTGGAGCTATTTCCTGAGAATTGAAATACTTTTCTACCTCGTATCTCAACTGCCCCTTCTCTGGCATCACAAAAGGTGTAACTGAAAGATCAGGATCATTAAGATCAGAGGTTACAGAAAACCTTGGTTTTTTAGGAGCGATCAGTATCAGAGGAAAAGTAACAAGGTCAACATACTGAATGTCAGATGGAACCTCATTTGGCAGTGCACTGATTACAAAATCGTACTGCGAATCCTCAAGTTTGTTGATAGCGTCTGCAGGATCACCAGTCTCAAGCTTTATTTCAAGATTTGGCGCTGTAAGGTGTAACTCGTTTAACAGACGAGGAACAAAAAGGTATGAGGCAGTAACTGAGCAGTAAATCTTTATAATGCCGCTAACAGAACCCCTGCCTGAATCAAGCTCATTTTCTAATAAGCTGTATTCATTAAGAGTTTTTCTTGCAAAATTCTCAAATTTTCTTCCAGCCTCTGTAATAAAAATCCCTTTTTTGTCTCGTATACAAAGCTTTGCGTTTAGATCTTTTTCAAGCTTGTTTAAGGTTCTGCTCAAGGTTGAAGGGCTAACATTGCACAATGTAGCAGTTCTGGTTAGATTTGAAGTTTCACACAGCCTTAAAAAAGCTGCGGCATCTTTTAAGTCAATCACTGTTTCTCTTTCCACCGATCTAATCTATTGCAATTTTTGCAATACAAAATAAATTATATTCCTTTTTATAAAATTGTGCTATGATTAATTCAGTTACCAGTAAGGTAAGAGGCTTTGATTAATTTCATTTTTTTATAGGTTATAAAATGGCCAATTTTAATTATTTTAATACACTGAATTTACGTCAGAAGTTAGCTCAGCTTGGTTGCTGTGAGCTGATGGACCGTAGCGAGTTTGCTGATGGTTGCAACTTCCTTAAGGGCAAAAAGATTGTGATTATCGGTTGTGGTGCTCAGGGTTTAAACCAGGGCTTAAACTTAAGAGATTCTGGTCTTGATGTAAGCTATGCATTACGTCAGTCAGCTATTGATGAGAAGAGAGCTTCATTCAAGAGAGCTACCGAGAATGGTTTTAAAGTTGGCACTTATGAGCAGTTAATTCCTACTGCTGATTTAGTTATCAACCTTACTCCAGACAAGCAGCATGAGGCTGTGGTTAATGCTGTTCAGCCACTAATGAAGTCAGGTGCATGTTTAGGCTACTCACATGGCTTTAACATGATTGAGCTTGGTATGCAGGTTCGCAAGGATCTTACCGTAGTTATGGTTGCTCCTAAGTCACCAGGTACTGAGGTTCGTGAAGAGTACAAGCGTGGCTTTGGTGTTCCAACATTATTAGCTGTGCACCCAGAAAATGATCCTAACAATGAAGGCTGGGATTATGCAAAGGCTTGGGCCGCTGGTACTGGCGGTCACAGAGCAGGCTGCTTACGTTCTTCTTTCGTAGCTGAAGTTAAGTCTGATCTCATGGGTGAGCAGACAATTCTATGCGGTGTTCTTCAGGCTGCAACTATCCTCTGCTACGACCATGCTGTAGCTTTAGGTGCTGACAAGGCATACACCTGCAAGCTTCTGCAGTACGGTTGGGAAACCATCTGTGAGGCATTAAAGCAGGGTGGTATCACCAATATGATGGATAGATTATCTAACCCAGCAAAGGTTAAGGCTTTCTATCTTGCTGAAGAGTTAAAGTCCATAATGAAGGATCTTTACTTAAAGCATATGGATGACATTGAATCAGGTGAGTTCTCACGTGTAATGATGGAAGACTGGGCTAATGGTGACAAGAATCTGTTAACCTGGAGAGAGAACTTCGCTAAGAGCGCATTTGAGAATGCTCCAGCATGCGATACTAAGATCAATGAGCAGGAATACTTCGATAAGGGCACTTTATTAGTTGCTTTTGCAAAGGCTGGTATTGAACTGGCATTTGAGACCATGACAAAATCTGGCATTTACCCAGAGTCAGCTTACTATGAGTCATTACACGAGCTTCCTCTAATTGCCAATACCATCGCTCGTCGCCGTTTATATGAGATGAACGTTGTTATTTCAGATACAGCCGAGTACGGTAATTACCTGTTTGCAAATGCAGCAATTCCTTTATTAAAGGACTTCATGGCAAAACAGAAGTTAGATGTATTTGGAGAGGGCTTAACTGGTGATAACTGCGTTGATAATGTGGAGTTAATCAAGGTTAATGATCAGATCCGCAACCACCCAATTGAGGTTGTTGGCAGAAAACTTCGTGCATACATGTCAGACATGAAAGAAGTTTCTGTAGGTAACAACTAACAGACAGTAGCTGAGCATTCAGCTTGCAGATTAGATAGATCCCGCACGGTAATACTACAATACTGAGGCGGGATTATTTTTATCCTCTGTGTCTAGATTGTTACAGGATCTCTTCTAGCTGCTTTAATGCCTCATCTATGTCTGATTTATAGTCTTCTTCAGTAGGAGTGATGTTCTGTCCCAGAGGGAAATACTCAATATCAGTAGGTGAAAGTTCTTTTAAAAACCTGCTAGGCTTAATACTTGAAGGAATCCCCCCTCTTTGTACGGATTCTCTTGCAAGTAGAATAGTCAGCTCCTGTCTTGCACGAGTAATTCCAACATAGGCCAATCGCCTTTCTTCATCAACGTTATCAACATCAGGGTTATCTTCAGAGGGAATTGAATTCTTGTGAGGAAGAGTACCTTCTTCCATACCAACTAAAAAAACGTAGGGAAATTCAAGTCCTTTTGATGCATGTAGTGTCATAAGCTGTACTGCTTCATTTTCGCTTTCATCATTTCTTCGGTTCATCATTTCTCGAAGACCTAGCTTATCAACAGCCTCTATAAAGCTTATCGGACTGTCTCCTTTTTTGCCTTCAACAAGATCACTTATCCAGGAAAGTAAAACAGATACATTTTTAGTTTTGATTTCAACTGCAATCTTGCTGTCTGTATTTGCTTTTATATAGGCGTTGTACCCAATAAGCTCAGCTAGGTTTGAAGCAAGCTCTCCATCTCTCTTGTTAAGTATGTATTGTCTTAGCTTTGTTAAAAGCAGTACAAATTCAGCAAGTGATTTTTTCTGTTTGGGTATAAGGGTATCTGTTACATTAGGATTCAGCGCGCATTCGTATAAGGATTTTCCCATAAGCTTTGCTTTATCAAATAAAGTGTTTATGGTTTCATGACCTATACCTCTTCTTGGAATATTAATTACCCTAAGTAATGCGATATCGTCATATGGATTACAGATAACCCTGCACCAGCTGAGCATGTCTTTAATTTCTACCTGTTCAAAAAAGCTAGTACCTCCATTGATAAAACATGGGATTCTAGCTTCCCTAAATGATTTTTCAAGTACTCTTGATTGTGAGTTACTTCTGTATAGAACAGCGTAATCATTCCAAGAGGAGTGGTTTCTGAAGTTGTGGGCTAGGATCAGCTGCACAACACGATCTGCTTCCTCTGCTGGAGTTCTAAGCTCCATAATCTGCACTTTTCTTCCTGCAGTAGATTTTGTGTAGAGAGTCTTGCTGAAGATATGCTCATTTTTTGAAATTAAGGAATTAGCGCAGTTTAATATATGCTGTGTTGATCGATAATTCTGTTCAAGTTTAATAACTTTAAGGTTAGGGTAATCTGTAGCAAGCAGTTTTATGTTCTCAGGTCTTGCTCCTCTCCAAGCATAAATTGATTGGTCATCATCTCCCACTACAGTAAATCTGTTGTACTTTGAGGTTAGAAAACGTAATAACTGGTATTGAGTTTCGTTGGTATCCTGATACTCATCAACAAGCATATACTCGAACATTGAAGTCCACTTGTTTCTAATTTCCTCATTATCTCTAAACAATATAGCTGTTTTGAAGATAAGATCTTCAAAATCTGCAGCGTTGCATGCGGCAAGATAATCCTGGTAGGCTTGATAGATTTCAACCCTGATGGTTCTGACTGCGATATCCTCTGGTCTTTGTAAATTTGTTTTCCAGTTGCTGATGTCTGTTGCTATATCTTCTATTACAGCCTTTTCCGAGTTATCAACAAGGATTTGGGGAAACTTTTCTCTGACAATATCTTTTAGGACCTTCATACTGTCGTACTGGTCAAATAGTGTAAAGTTTTTGCCAAGTCCCAAAGCCTTGGCCTCTTCTTTAAGAATAGTAAGACCAAGAGAGTGAAAGGTCGAAATAGTAATTAGGGATGATTTTTCTGCACCAAGTTCTGCTTTTACCCTGTCTCTCATCTCAGCAGCAGCTTTGTTTGTAAAGGTCACAGCACAGATCTTGTTTGCCAAGATTCCATGATCTTTTATAAGGCTAACAATTTTTGTGGTAATTACACGGGTTTTTCCAGATCCTGCACCGGCTAAAACTAGGCAGGGACCGTTAACGTAGTTAACAGCCTCCATTTGAGCTTGATTCAACTGCATATTACAAGACAGAATTTAACCTGAAGGTTACGGGATAACAGGATTGATCATTTGTTTTGCACAACAAATCTCCGTTTTCTGTCATCTCAAGATTCAGATTCTGAACAGAGACAGCTTCAATATATGAGCTGTCCTTTTCATTGCAGAGCGCTAAAACAGGAACCATAAAGTCTAGCATCTTATTAGCTATTCTCTTTAGTATCATGATTGCCTGACTGCATGGATAAGATGAGAGATCTAATATTACAGTGTAATTTGTTGAGCTTTGAATTGAATGGGCCATTATGCCTTCACTAAGCTGAAGTGGCACATCATCAGAATCTATTTCAAGAAATTTTACCAGACCAAAGGCATCTTCTGAGTAACTGTCTGTTTTGTTTTCAATTGCAAGACTTGATATATAGTCTTTTTGAACTCTGTCAGATGCAAGCAGTATAGCGCCACGCTTAGCCCTTATTGCCTCACTAACAAATTTTCTGAGGATTTGAGGCTTTGAACACACTGTATACAAGGCTTTTGACAGATTGAAAGAAAAAAGAGCTTCTTTTGACAGTACATATTTGTAAGGCTCTTTTTTTTCGATTGCGCCAAACTTGTATGACAGGATTTTTTCAATATTTGATAATCTGTCTTCTAGAACATTTCTTGCACTGTATAAGGCCTCATTTATATCCTTATATGGATGAGCAAGATTAAGTCTTCTGTAACGCAAATTCTTCTGCTCCAAGAATTTGCAGATTTCATTACTTGCCTCAATTCCAGCTTCATCATTATCAAGGCAGACGTAATAGGTATGTTCCTCAGAGCAGTTGTTTATAGCTTCTATCAGCATTCTTATGTTAGAGGCTCCACCTAGTCCTAATGCTCTGTATCCTAGGGTCTCTAGACTTAAGGCATCAAACTCACCTTCTGTAATGAAGATGTCTCCTTTCTGATTAAGAACTTCGTGGTTATATATGTCAAAATAGCCTTTCTTTTTATATCTTTCGTTTTTACTGTTTGCCTCAAGATCCGTGTTTCTTACGCAGTAACCGTGATTCCCATAAGGAATGATTGCGGCCTTCCAGAATTTCGGTTTCCCACTTAAGTTATCTATTTCAAACTGGAACTGTTCATCAAATCCTAATTTAAAACGCCTGATTACAGTTTCAGATAGTCCCCTGTCCTTAAAATAGCTGGTTTTATCTACATTTGAACTGCACTGATTTATATAGTCTGAAAAATTATAGGCTATTTCTGAAGAATTAAATCCACCAAAACTGTTTGACTGGCTTTCTCCAAAACGGTGATTATTTGATTGACCGATATCTTTTAATGAAAAAGGAGAAGAAGCATTTAAATTTTGATTTAAATTGTTTCTTGAGATATTGATATTGTTGATGTTCTGAAACTGCTGAATACGATGGTTATCTGTTTCGGACAGTGACGCACTTATATTTGAAGGAGTTATCTTGTTTACATCAAAAGGACGAAGCTTTGCCTCCTCAAAAGGGGAAATATTATTAAAACCTCTTTGTGATGCAGCTATGTTTTCCTTATTTGTATAACTGTTAGAATCTGCGTCATTAGAACCAAATGGAATTAATGGTTCCTTTGCGGAGAAATCAGAAGCGATCTCAAAAACTGGTCTGCTTTCTTTTGGAGGCTCCTCAGCAGAATTGTTCTGCTGTTTTAATACATCAATAAATCCTAAGGGTACTTTTCCTATGTACATTTCATAGGCTTTTATGAATTGATGCGGAAAATCTGTAAGATTGAAATCTATTCCAATAAGATCAAACAGATTGTAGGAAACACCACAGTTAAAACACTCTACAGTATAGTTCTTTGGATTATAGGTCATGCTAGGCAAGTGTGACTTATCGTTTGGATTAAGGCACGAAAAGTTTGCTTCAGTATTGACACTTTTTTTGATAAGGTAATCCTGAAGCTTACTTAGAAGAAGTCTCTTTTTACTTTCAAATTCTTGTTCTAACATCCTGTTTTGCCTATTATTTATCTTAAGCTCTAGTTATTCTTTTGAAGAAACAATCTGATTTATGATCCACGATGAAATCAAAAGTCCTGCAGATGCAGTTACACTCATAGAAGCCCCAAAAGCAGGAAGATCTCCACTTAAATAATCCTCTTTTGATGAGTATATAGGCTTTTCATTTGAAAATGTACAACAGATATTGAACTTCTGATTTGTTGTTGGAAAATTAAACTCTTTTCGAAGTTTATTTCTCAGCTTTGATATCAGAGCATCTCCTGATGCAGTGTTGATATCCCCAATTTTCAGTTTGGAAGGATCAATTCTGCCTCCGGCGCCTCCGGCCTCAATGAATACAGCTTTCTTATGATATAGATAGTTGCAGACATAAGTTTTAGCATCAATATCATCGATACAATCGCATACAAAATCTGTGCATCCTTCTAAAACAGACTCAATATTATCAGGGGTAAGTTTAGTTTCGACCACATCAACAACCAGATCTGGGTTTATGTCAAGTAGCCTGTCAGCTAGAACTCTCGCCTTTCCCATACCTACTGTTTTAGTTGTAGTGTGTAGCTGCCTGTTTGAATTAGACAGCTCAATCTTATCAAAATCGACTAATGTTAAGTGTCCTACGCCTGTTCTGCATAGAGCCTCTGTTGCCCAGGATCCAACGCCACCAACGCCAATGATAGTAACATGAGATTTTTGCAGTTTTTCAAAACCACTGGCACCATATAGCGCTCTGATGCCTCTAAAGGCTAGTTTTTTATCGAATTCCATATATATACCTACCAATATTTATAATATATTTTAGCTAGCTTTATTGCAGAGTAAAATATTTTTGGTATAATATGCGCCATATTTTGATGGTTCGCGATGATCCCGTAGCTCAGTTGGATAGAGTATCGGTTTCCGAAGCCGGTGGTCATGAGTTCGATTCTCATCGGGATCACATCAAAAACTGAGTGCGAAAGTGGCGAAATTGGTAGACGCGCAAGCTTCAGGTGTTTGTACCGCAAGGCGTGAGGGTTCGAGTCCCTCCTTTCGCACCATCCTAGAAGGCAACCCTATGGTTGCTTTTTTTGTATACGTTTCCCAAGTTTTTCAAAAATTGTGTACTAGTTTTTGTGCACTCAAAATTTATCTCTC
>JBJEWX010000101.1:0-12577 GCA_051885275.1 Succinivibrio sp.
ATCATCATCCTTTATGTTATAAACACCAGCAATACCACCTTGAGCGTAGTTCGTAGATCCTGCGCAGGCATTTTCCTTAGAAAGAACAATAACTTTTGCTTTATCTGCAAGACCTAAGGCTAATGTCAGTCCTGCAGCTCCGCTCCCGATGATCAAACAATCTGTTGAGTAATTCATTTTTATGCTCTCGCTGCGCATTAGTAATGACTAATGTTGTTTATCTACCTATCAAATGTATTAGATCAATTCTACAACTATATTCAGAAAAAAACATTTTTTTATATTTTTGTGTCAGGGGAAAGCATTAGTATCAATTGTAAGTATTAAGTATGTAGTATTTTTACGGTTATGCAACTAAACTTAGTGAATGAAGCTAGGTCACTTTAGTATAAAACTACAATTCATAAGGAAGTACATAAATGATAAAGGGTGGAATACGCCATGCATGCGGTTTTAATGATTGCTACGCTCTAAATTGAACTTGTAATCTGTGTTCATACAAACAAGAGTATAAATAAAGTAACCATAGTATCCAATTTTCGACAGTTGTACTAATGTACAATTCTCCAAGTCCTTGATAGATAAGACTTGGAGGGTATTTCCTTTCTTAATCGTCAATAATCATTTCTGGTGACGTTTTAATTTTTTTCAAAATATTTTTTAGGGTATCTTTCATAACAATCTGCTTGCCTAATTCTTTAAGATCAAAGCATTCGAGAAGTTCTGACATAAGTTCACTGTTGTTGTAGTCAGGGGCAAAGGCCTGACCTTCTGCTATGCTGATTAAGCTCAGCTCTCTAATAGCATCGAGTATCTCAGGTACAGTATATTTGCCCTCAGGATATTTCAGATTATCAATATTGTGTTTTGCAATCTTTCTTTCAATGCCTCTGATAAGCAGTAAGGCCATAAAACAGGTCTGAAAGTGAGCTACAATTCTTGAGTCTTTATTATGATAGAAAGGACGGGATTTGAGGTCGGTTTTCATAATGCGGAAACACTCTTCAATCTCCCATCTTCTCTGGGCAATGGCAATGATTTGCTGAACAGAGCACTGCTCTTTAAACAGGTTGGTGGCGGTGCAGTAAAAGCCGTCATACAAAGCATCATTCTCGGCTTTCTGCTTATTGATAGTAGCCATGGTCTTTGTGGCTTTCTCTCCATTATCCGTTGTATGATCCTGAGATACATAAGCACGAGGAGATATATCACTTTCATACTTGTAGGAGCCACTGTCAATCATCTTTTCAGCACGCTTAAGCTTACGCTGTCTTAAAGCTCTCTGATAGTCCTGGTACTTCAGTGAAAAGGTCATGATTAGACGCTGATCAAGATTGTTCTCTGCAATAGTCCTTTCCTTGTAAAAGACAACATTGTAAAACTCAGCTCTCTTATCATCAGTAATATTGTTTAAATCAAAGTTCTCAATGGTCTCAACCTTATTACCCTTTCTGATTTTGTATGACCATCCCTTCCTGTCGATAGCCCATTCCTTCAGGGTGGAGTTTAAACTTTTACCTCTTATGGACTGCACACAGATAAAGTGACGTTTACCTTTAAAGCCGAAGTCGGCTAAAGGATCATTCTCTTCAGTGACATTGTTGAGTAATCTGTTATCTAAAGAGGCAAGACCGGCATCAGTGCAGACCACAATATCTGTAGTGTTGAAATATTTGATAAGCTCATTCTCAAGCGGTTTCATGGTAACCTGTTCACTGGTGTTGCCAGGATTGATACAGAAACCTAAAGGCATACCGTCACCGTCCATGAATAATCCCATCTGTACTATAGGATTTGGTCTGTGTTCTTTAGAGGCACCATATTTGCGTAAAGTATGCTCACTGTGCCATTCCTCTGATTTATCAGAGACGTCACAGTCTTCAAGCTCCTTTTCAGAATAGAAGTTGGTGCAGTCGTAGTAGAGCCTTGATACATTACGCTCTTTAAGAGCAACTGTGGTGTACTGAAAGAGTCGTTTCTGAATCAGGTCTCTGTGTTTTTCAAGCAAATCCATTGCCCTGTATACATGTTGCACCTGAAGCTTATTACTCTCCAGGAATTTTCCCTGAATATTGGAGACTAATCTTAACTTTGATGAAGGTGAAACAATACGGCCAAACAGCATGGCTCTTAATACATCGTTTAAATTGAATCCTTTGACATGGGGATGCTTGAGTCTAATCTCCTCACAGATGTTACTCAGACCGAAACTGTGGTACACAGAATCCAGGATAAAGTAACCTGCATTAAAGATCGCACTGTCAGGAGACTTGTCCTTTCCTTCTTCAAATACAACAGTAAGCTTACGGTTGTTCTTTAAAGAAGTTTTCTTAGCTTCAGCGGTTCTCTGTTTAGCGTACTCCTTACACCAGGCAGCAACATCAGTAACATTAAATCTGCTTCTAATTTCATCCTCGTTACCGAGTTTCTCAACAATACGGCTTCTGCTCTGTCCCTTTTCGTTTCTATAGGACTCGTACAGATAGTAGTTAACAGCATTAACAGATTTGACGGTATTGATGTACATAGTGCTAGACCCCAATTTATTACTGTTTGAATACTATCACATTATCGACATTATTACAATAGATTCATGTAAAAATTTGACAAAAAAAATAAGGATTTCAAATCCTTACTTACTTTCTAAAAAGATCAACTGTCGAAGATCCGTCATATACAGTTTGCGAAGGTTTGCTCTTGACGCATAAATGTCTCTGTTTTGAATAAAACAAACATTCGGATATAATCGTAATGAAATGATTTTTTGTCTTTTGATAAAAAATTTGAACTTTTTTTGCAGGTTGCAGTCAAACTAATAGAAGGTGCGATAAAGGAATGTCATCCGTGAACGAAAATTATCAGGCTTCAGGTGATGAGGCGATCGTTAAGCGGGTGCAGGCTGGCGATGTGAATGCCTACAATATTCTGGTCATTAAGTATCAGCACAAGGTGAAACAGGTAATCACCAAATATTTAGGCAACAGTGCTGATGTGAATGATGTTGCTCAGGAAGCTTTCATAAAGGCCTACAAAGCATTAAACACCTTCAGAGGCGAGAGCTCATTTTATACATGGCTGTATAGAATTGTTACAAATACAGCTAAGAGTTATATAGAGTCAAATGGTAAATATAAAAACCATGTTGACGTGGATTCTGAGGAATTTGAGAGCATAGACGCCCAGGGCGTTTTAGCTACAAAAGAAACTCCTGACAGAATAATTGAGTCTCAGGAACTGCAGCAGGTTATTGTCAGAGCAGTAAACGCTTTGCCTGAAGAATTAAAGCAGGCCCTGACACTGAGGGAAATTGAGGGAATGTCCTATGAGGATATTTCTCTGATAACCAAGGTACCAGTTGGCACTGTACGCTCTAGGATTTTTAGGGCCAGGCAGATAGTTGAAGAAAGAATGACAAAATTTGCTGGAAAGTAACATTTTTGGGAGTTCATATGGTGAATTCAGATACATTAGACAGATTAGAGAAGGATTCTGCCTTATTTGATGGACAGGAGATTCTGGACAGAGAGATTTGTCTGTCAGAAGATTCTAAGCGTCATATGCAGAATTGGTCTTTAATTGGTGCTGCAATGAGAAATGAACTTTCAAATAAAGTAGACCAGTGTATTTCTGTAAATGTAATGGAGCAGATTAAAAACGAGAAGATTGTACCGGCTCCTATATCAGATGTGTTTGAAGAGATTAAAGTTCCTGCAACTAGATTTACCTTCAAAAAGATAGCATCAAGTCTTACTCAACTTGCAGTTGCAGCCTCTGTTGCCGCAGTGACCGTAATTGGATGGCAGACCTACAATGCACAGGGTAATTTGGCAGATGAGAATTACGCTCAGTCAACAGTTGAGGGTGTAAATTTAGCAAGCTATCAGAGAACTGATAATTCAAATACAATAAATCTCAACAAAAAAGATCAGATCAAGACTAAAACTGATAACAAGGTTGACAGTGCTGAATTAAAAATGATGCAGAACCTTGAAGTTGAAAGAATAAACAATTACATTAGAGGTTATATTTTTGATACGGCCTCTAAGTAAGAAGTAATATGCATTATACTTTTTTAAAAACCGTTGGGGCGACAGTTCTGGCGGTTTTATTGTCTCTTAATTCAGCATCAGCTGACGATACCTCAAAATGTCTTGATATTTTTTCTTCAATGAAGAAAACCTATAATACAAGCAATTTTGAGGCTACGATAATTGACAGTACACAGCCTGGAATACAGATATATTCGCTGGCTCACTTTTCAAAAGATGGTATTTCCTACTCAACATGGAAGGCTTTGAACAATGAGATTGCAGGCTACGCTCTAAGAGAGGGCGTTGGGTTTGATTATAATCAGAACCGCTCTTATGTAGGACCATTGAGCTGGCATCAGACTTTAATCTGGGATCGTCTTCTTTCATCAGACAGAAAACTTGTAGGCTATGACTGCAGCATTATCGGCAGAACCAGACTTGCCGGACGAAAAGTCTCTGTCATAAGAATGACTCCTGTTGATGATGTCAGGTACAGTTTTTTACTGTCAAAAGATGATGAAACTTCTTTGCCGGTGGAAATAGCCGTATTATCCCCTTCCCAGATTTTTGCAGCGAAATTCACAATCTCAGCGCTGCATTCAGCATCTTCTGATTATCTGGTATTTCCAAATGAGACTTTTGACAAGATCGTTGGGGATGAAGAGAAAAAGTCTTCTGTAAAAGCTAAAATATGGCCTGAACTTACAATTCCCAATCCCTTTGTTTTAACAGCATCTGGTTCTCAGCTTCAGGCCGATGGTTCTTCACTTGAGTATCAGGTGTTTTCAGATGGGATGGTTGATTTTAGGGTATACAAAAACTCTTTAACCTCTCTTAGTATTCTCTCTGCAACAGAAGGAACCATCACAGTGCTAAGAAAGAATTCTAATACTTCTGAATATGCTGTGGTAGGTGAAATCCCTCTTGAGCTTAGTTCAATAGTTTTATCTAAAATCAATCAGTAAATACATACACTCAGGCTTAAATTGCTAACCTGTTATTTTTCTTAAGCCTAAGTGGCCTTACAGTCTATTTGCTTGCATATATCTGTTTAAATTATCCATAAACTGTTAAAATATAACCTTTAGATACTGAACAACGTAAGGCCGGTTCTACCGGCTCTTGATAACCTTGGAATATAAAGATGGCAGAAGTTTACGATCGCAGTCTTGTTAGAAATTTCTCTGTAATTGCTCATATCGATCACGGCAAATCTACTCTCTCAGATCGCTTTATCCAAATGTGTGGTGGTCTTACAGAGCGTGAAATGACCTCTCAGGTTTTAGATAATATGGACATTGAGCGAGAAAGAGGAATTACCATCAAAGCTCAGGCTGTTACTTTAAAGTACAAAGCAAAAGACGGTAAAACCTATGAGCTTAATTTTATTGATACTCCAGGTCACGTAGACTTCTCCTATGAGGTTTCCCGTTCACTGTTTGCCTGTGAGGGAGCTCTGCTTGTAGTTGATGCAAGTCAGGGGGTAGAGGCACAGACTCTTGCTAACTGTTATCAGGCAGTAAATCTTGATTTAGAGGTTATTCCCGTTCTGAACAAAATTGATCTTCCTTCTGCCGACCCTCAGCACGCGATTGATGAGATTGAAGATCTTATCGGTATTGAAGCTCAGGATGCCTGCAAATGTTCTGCCAAAACAGGACTTGGTGTTCAGGATGTTTTAGAGAGAATCGTGACCTCAATTCCAGCTCCGGCAGGTGATCCTGAAGGTCCTCTGCAGGCTCTTATTATCGATTCCTATTTTGATGATTATCTTGGTGTGGTGGCCCTTGTTAGAGTCAAGAATGGAACATTACGTCGCGGTGATAAGATAAAGGTTATGTCTCAGGGAGTTGCCTGGGAAGTGGACGGACTTGGTATTTCAACACCAAAAAGAGTTAAGGTTGAAGTTTTAAACTGCGGTGAGGTAGGCTGGGTTGTATGCGATATTAAATCAGTTCACGCAGCTCCTGTTGGAGATACCATAACCCATGTTAAAAATTCAGCTGTAGCACCTCTTCCTGGTTTCCAGAAAGTTAAGCCACAGGTTTATGCTGGTATGTTCCCTGTAGATACTGAAGATTACAACGCTTTTAGAGATGCTCTTGAAAAGCTTTCATTAAATGATGCATCTTTATTCTTTGAACCTGAAAATTGTAAAGCATTAGGTTTTGGTTTCAGATGCGGCTTTTTAGGAATGCTCCATATGGAGATTATTCAGGAAAGACTAGAGCGAGAGTATAACCTTAATCTGATTACAACGGCTCCAACAGTAGTATATGAAGTTCTTCAGACGGATGGAGAGATAATCCACATTGATTCTCCAGCAAATCTTCCTCCTATATCAAACATAGCTGAGATAAGAGAGCCTATTGCAGAATGCCGCATGCTCATGCCATCTGAATATGTGGGGTCTATTATGAAGATCTGTCAGGAAAAACGAGGTATTCAGACAGGTCTTGTCTACCATGGAGATCAGGTTGCACTAACCTATGAGGTTCCAATGTCAGAGGTTGTGCTTGATTTCTTTGATAGATTAAAGTCAGCCTCAAGAGGTTATGCCTCACTTGACTATGGCTTTAAGCGCTTCAACTGTGATGATCTGGTTCGCATGGATATTCTCATAGCAGGAGAGCGAGTTGATGCTCTTGCTATTATTCTTCACCGATCAGTAGCTCAGTCAAGAGGTAGAGCTGTGGTTGAGAAGATGAAAGAGGTTATCCCAAGACAGATGTTTGATATTGCAATTCAGGCTGCCATAGGATCACAGATTATTGCAAGATGTACTGTAAAAGCACTGAGAAAAGATGTGCTTGCAAAGTGCTACGGCGGTGACATTACTAGAAAGAGAAAGCTCTTAGAAAAGCAGAAAGCCGGAAAAAAGAGAATGAAACAGCTAGGTCGCGTAGAAGTACCACAGGACGCATTTCTAGCAATATTGAAGGTAGGTAAGGAATAAGACCAATGTTAGCTTTAATTCAGGAAAATTTATTTGCATATATTCTGTTTGTGGCAACTGTCATTTCAGGAATTGCATATTTTTATGATTTTAAAAGGAACCGTCCTGCAAGAATAGCCAAATTTGAGGCAGAAAGTAAGACCAAAAAGCTTACAAGAAAAGAGAAAAAAGCTATTCTTGAACCACAGGGAATAGTTGGTCAGACTGGCTCCCTGTTCTTTGTGCTGCTGTTTGTTTTTCTTTTCAGATCATTTGTCTATGAGCCGTTCAGAATTCCGTCAGGCTCAATGCTTCCAACCTTGCAGAGTGGAGACTTTATTGCTGTAAACAAGTGGTCTTACGGTATTAGAAATCCTTTATCCAACAACGTAATCATCAGCACATCTCAACCTCAGAGAGGTGATGTTGTGGTGTTTAAATATCCGAAGGATAAGAGTGTTGATTTTATCAAGAGAATCGTAGGTCTGCCAGGAGATACTGTTATATACAGGAATAAGCAGCTGTATCTTTTAAAGGCAGGTCAGACAGATGTAAACCAGGCTGAACTTATCTCAACTAGAAAAATTGACTCTATTGAAGAAAATGTTATGGGATTTATTGAGACCTTTGAGGTTTATGAGGAGAGTTTTGAACCAGGAGAGACGCATAACATAAGAATCTCTACCTCCTCTCCAAGCATGACCAATTTCTTTTATGTTCAGCGGGGAATGCCAAGAGGTGCATGGAAGATCCCTGATAACTGCTATTTTGCAATGGGAGACAACAGAGATAACAGTAAGGACAGCAGATTCTGGGGCTTTGTCCCATTTGAAAATATGGTAGGTAAAACTACTGCTATCTGGTTATCCTTTGATTTTGAAAGAGATTCAGATAGCATCCTCCCTTCCTGGGTTCCTTCTGCAGTGCGTTTTGACAGAATCGGTGGCATTAAATAGTGTCAGATAAAATGAACATTATTGAATTACAGAATTTAGAGCTTAAGCTTGGATATTCTTTTCAGAATATCAAACTTTTAGAGCGCGCTTTAACTCACAGAAGTTACAGCAGCGAACATAATGAACGTTTAGAGTATCTTGGGGATTCTATTTTAGGAATGATCATAGCTAAAGAGCTTTATGACCGTTTTCCAAATTGTCCTGAAGGTGATTTGACTAGAATGAGATCTACTCTTGTAAGAGAGACAATGCTGGCAGAAATTGCAAGAGAATATAAAATCGGTAACTGCTTAAGATTAGGTCCAGGAGAACTCAAAACAGGTGGCTTTAGACGTGATTCTCTGATCGCAGATGCTGTGGAGTCAATAATAGGTGCTATCTTTATTGATGACAACGAGAATTTTGAACGTGTAAGGCAGGTGGTTCTTTCCTGGTTTGCAAGCAGACTTGCAACCATTAAGCCTGGTGAGAATCAGAAGGATCATAAATCTGCGCTGCAGGAATTACTGCAGTCAAAACACAAGCCACTGCCTGTTTACAAGGTAGAAGAGATAAAGGGTTCTGAGAATGATCAGACCTTTATAGTATCAGCAAGTGTAACAGGTGTTCCTGTTCAGATTGGAGAGGGCTCCTCAAGAAGAAGAGCAGAGCAGATGGCTGCAGGTCTTGTTCTTGAAATAATGTCAAAGAATAAGAATATATAATAGCGGGGGGATATATGACTCATTTTGGTTTTGTAGCAATTATCGGCAGACCTAATGTAGGTAAATCAACCCTGATGAATCATCTCATCGGTCAGAAGATTTCAATTACCTCAAGAAAGCCTCAGACAACCAGAAATAGAATCATGGGAATTGATACTGAGGGGGATTATCAGGTAGTTTATGTTGATACCCCAGGTTTACACCGTGAAGAAAAAAAAGCTATAAATCACCTGATGAATAGGGCAGCCGAAAGCTCTCTTGGCGATGTTGAGCTGATTTTAATGGTCATTGATCCTAACCGCTGGACAGATGATGATGAGATGGCTTTTGCCAGGGTAAGGCAGGCTGATGTCCCTGTAGTTCTGGTAATCAACAAGGTTGATACAGTTGCTGATAAGGAAAATCTGTTGCCTCTAATTGACAGATTGAGTAAGACCGTTACCTTTAAAGACATTGTTCCGGTTTCAGCTCTTAGGGGAACAAATCTGCATATACTAAAAGATTTGATCAAAAAGTCATTGCCAGAGGGCGAGCATCTTTTTCCTGATGACAGCATCACTGACAGATCTTCCCGCTTTTTAGCAGCTGAAATTATCAGAGAAAAACTGATGCGCCAGATGGGTGATGAGTTACCATACAGCTCCACTGTTGAAGTAGAAGAGTTTAAAGAGGAAAACAATCTTCTGAGGATCAGTGCCGCAATCCTAGTAGAGCGCGACGGTCAGAAAAAAATGGTCGTAGGTGCTGGTGGCTCTAGAATTAAAATGATAGGCACTGAGGCGAGAAAAGATATGGAAAAGCTATTTGACAGCAAAATATTTTTAAGACTCTTTGTCAAGGTTAAAGCAGGCTGGTCAGATGATGCTAGAGCCTTAAAGAGTCTTGGTTATGATGATTTTGAGTCAAGGTAATGATCTCAGTTGATGGCGAGGCTGCATTTATATTACATACAAGAGCCTATAAGGAGAGCAGTCTCCTTGTAGACCTTTTTACTCTCAATTATGGCAGAGTAAGTGCAGTTGCTCGCCTTTCTAAAAAGGTATCCTCAAGAAGTAGAGGGGTATATCAGCCTTTTATTCCCTTAAAACTAGATTTAGTCCAAAGTCGTGGCTCCTTATGGACTCTAAAAGATGCCTACATGCAGCGTAGCTGTTATATCTTTAATGAAAAGCACATGCTGTGCGCGATGTATGTTAATGAGCTTATGCTCTATCTCATAAAATCCCACGAATCTGCTCCTAAGTTGTTTGCTTCGTATATGAGAACCATGGAAAGCCTAGAAACAGACAAAGACTGTTCTTATACTTTAAGATGTTTTGAGAACTCTCTTTTAGAGTTTTTAGGTTATGCTATTGACTACGGGAATGCTGATGCAGGGCAGATTAATCCTTCCTACAGATACATTTTTGATGTAGAAAATGGCTTTTTGCTGACTAAAGATCTGCATATCAGGACATACAGTGGTCAGACTCTTCTGCGAATAAAAAACCAAGATTCTCCCGAGTCAGGAGAATGCAGAAAGGTTCAAAAAGAAGTTAACAAATGCATAATAGATTATCTGCTTGAAGGTAAAAAACTTAAAAGCAGAGAATTGTTTTCTCAGTTTCTGATGGTGAAATAATGGTAACTTTTTATAAAGCTCCTAAAAAGACAGTAGAGAAAAAATCAGTAAAAGTTGAATGTACCGATCTTGATCTGCAGGGTAGAGGCGTTGCAAGAGATGACAGGTATGTATACTTTGTGGATGGCTTGATGCCAGGTGATTCTGCAAGCATTTTAGTATCAAATGTCAAAGGTAAAATTGCCAGTGCAACAATCTTGAAGATTACCAAACCTTCAGCAAACAGACTTGCAAATGACTGTGAGCTTTTAGACAGGTGTGGCGGATGCACCCTTGCCCATGTACCCTCAGATATGCTTGTTGAATCAAAGATAAAGGGTATAGAAAAGCTATTTCTTAAAGAATTAAAGCTGCAACTTCCAGAAATTTCCTTTATTCACCAAGGCGAAGATAAAAACTACAGAAGAGCCTGCAGATTTGCTGTCAGAGGAGATCATGGAAAGCTGTATCTGGGATTTAGAGAAGAAAAATCTCACAACCTTGTTAAGATTGCCAACTGTCTTTGTCTTACAGACAGAATGAACAGTGCCATAGACGGCTTGAACAGACTTATAAACCGATTAGAGCAGAAGAATAGCTTAGGCCATGTTGAGCTACTAGATTCTGATGGTTCCTTAGGCATCCTGTTTAGAGTTACTAAGGCATTGACTCAGAATGACTGCAGCAGAATATGTGAATTTGCTGAAGGTAAGGACTACGTAATAAGCGTAGTTGAGCCGTACAAAGATCCTCTGCTGATAACAAAAATTGAAAATACTAAGGAGAGATTTATCTATGGCAGCAAAGATGATCTTTATATTGTTTCAGGTGGAGTAAAGATTAAATGTAAACCATCATCTTTTGTACAGATAAACAAGAGTGTAAATGAAAAGATGATCAAAAGTGTCCTAGAGATGTTAGATGCGGGCAAGGATAAGAACATTCTTGATTTATTCTGTGGACTTGGTAACTTCACCATGCCGGTCGCCAAAACTGGAGCAAACTGTGTTGGAATCGACATCGTGTCTAAGATGATTGAAGATGCTAGAGAAAATGCCAAGGAGCAGGGAATTGAAAATGTCAGGTTTGAGGTTGCAGATCTTGAAGAACTGTTTGAAAATCAGACCTGGGCAAAAATTCCTTACGATGCAGTGGTTCTTGATCCTGGCAGGCAGGGCGCTAAAAGGGCATGTCTGTATCTATCAAAGAACAAAGTTAGAAAAATTGTAATGATTTCTTGCAATCCGCTCGCAGCATCAAGAGATTCCCTTGAATTAGTCAAGGCAGGATATAAAATTACAAGATGGGGCGTCTGTGATATGTTCCCAAGAACAACCCATGTTGAAATGATAATTGAATTTACTTATTAGGCATTAAAGATAAATGGTAGCAATAAGACAGACTCACAGCCAAGGTTTTGATTTTGCCAAGTGGGTAGAACGTTTGGCTCTTCCTGAAGATCAAAAGGATGCTATTCACAAAACAAACGAGTATGTTCTGCGCTGTATCAGAAAAAGTGAGGTAGCAGAGGATTTTGTTGATCCTGATGATCTTGTAGCCCGCTTTAACCATATATCTTCTGAGATTGTCGGCATTCTGATGACTCTTAATATGGATCTTCCTTCTCTACAGGTGTCCATTCTGTATCCTGCATACGAAAGCAGTTTTCTTTCCTTAGATTCTGTAAGTGATGTTTTTGGTCCGAAAATTTCGAACTTATTGCTTGCTGTAAAGGATATGGAAGCTATCCGCTCATTGCAGACTTTAAATTCAGATAAAGTTACAGAAGATCAGGTGGACAGAGTACGCCGCATGATCCTTGCAATGGTCAAAGATGTGAGAGCAGTTGTTATCAAGCTTGCCGAAAGGATAGCAATTATCAGAAATTCAGCAAGTGAGGATGCCGATTCTAGAGTTCTTATTGCTAAAGAGATTTCCAATATATACGCTCCGCTTGCAAACCGATTGGGAATTGGACAGTTAAAGTGGGAGTTAGAAGATCTTGCCTTTAAATTCCTGCACCACGAAACCTATATGGAAATTGCCCATGATCTTGGTGAAAAGCGACTGGCAAGAGAGCAGTATGTAGAAAGCTTTGTTGCAAATTTGACTGATCTTTTAAAGAAAGAGGGAATTACCGCAACAGTTTATGGTCGACCTAAACACATATACAGTATCTATAAAAAGATGCAGAAAAAGCATCTTAAGTTCAATCAGCTATTTGATATCAGAGCGGTGAGAGTTGTTGTTGATACTGTAGAAGAGTGTTATGCGGCTTTAGGTATAATTCATAGCAATTTTGAACATATAGCAAAAGAGTTTGATGATTATATTGCAAATCCAAAACCAAA
>JBJEWX010000102.1:0-2675 GCA_051885275.1 Succinivibrio sp.
TAAATTTGACCAATTTTCAACTTTGTGACATCTGTCAAGTGGTGGATTGGCCATATATTATTTTTTGAAGATTGATTCATTCTTAATATGTATACAAAGTTCAGCACAGACAGTTTGTGTTGATAATCCCGTGCAGAACAAAAAAAGAGGAAATCACTAAGATTTCCTCTTTTTTTTGTTCGTCAAATCAATCGAACTTAATTCCCTTCTTCAAAACCGGGGAAGATGTAACCTGCTAAATTTAATAAAGCTTGTTACATACAGCAATTGTATCAGATACAACCTGACCTACATTTGCAAAGTGACACTCATAGGAATGGCCCTGCTCATCACGAACTTTAAAGCGACCATTGTAGGTCTTTGTTGGATTTGTTCTGAAGGCGGCACTGTCATCCTCAGGTGTAAACAGGATTGTTGGGACCTCAGAGCTCTTACCTACAACCTCAGTTGCTACAGGTCTTGCTGTACCTGCTGACTGAGAGGCAACAGATCTCTTAGGAGAATCGAAGTTTGTAATCTTGCTGTTAGGATCATGCTCGTTTCCACCCCTGCTGCCAAAGTGGAACCATGCTGTTGAGGATTCATCTACTACAGGCTGAGTACCATACTTCTCCCACTTGTTGCCAACTCTCTTCATACAGCCGGCTTCGCCTGTTGCTCCGGTAAATCCTGCAACCATTTTACATCTGTATAAGTTATCTTCCTTATCTTTAACGTCAAAGGTAATATCGTTGATTCCTGGTCTGATGGTTTCAGGCAATACAGTTAATTCATCTCTGCTTATATCCAAAGCCGCTGAAGCCTTATCTAAGTAGTCATCCTCAGTAGTCATCATAGATGAAACAATAGAACAGCCTGAAAAACAAAATGCACTGGCCAGGCCAACAGACAATAACAAATTCTTGTTCATTTGATTATTTTTTTCCTATTACTTATTTAATGTAATGATTGTAGCCCATTAGAGATGAAATGTGTACAAATCAGAGAATTGAGTTTTTGACTAGAATCACAATTCTTTGTTAGGGTCTAATAAAAAAATCACTAACCTTGAAAATTTTATCTGATCATGCGTAGGAATTCTAAAATGAAACCACAACCCAGATGAATTATCATCCAAAGTTGTGGTTGCTTAGATTAAACGCCAGCTTTCTTTAAAGCTGCATTTACAATTTCCTGAGCCTCAGATTCGATCTGTTTTAAATGATCCTCTCCCTTGAAGCTTTCCATGTAAATCTTGTAAACATTCTCAGTACCAGATGGGCGAGCTGCAAACCATCCGTTCTCGGTTACCACCTTAAGACCGCCGATAGCAGCGTTGTTGCCTGGAGCGCAGGTAAGCTTATCAATAATTTTTTCACCTGCAAGGCTGCTGGCTTCAACAGCTGATGGATCAAGCTTCTTTAAGGCAGACTTCTGTGCAGGATTTGCCGGAGCGTCAACGCGGTCATAATATGGACGGCCATACTTCTGAATGAGCTCATTATAGTGTTCTGAAGGATCCTTGCCAGTTACAGCAAGCATTTCAGCACTCAGAAGGGATGCGATAATACCATCCTTGTCAGTGGTCCATACACTGCCGTCTTTTCTTAAGAATGATGCGCCTGCAGACTCCTCACAGCCAAATGCTAATGACTTGTCAAAAAGACCTGGAACAAACCACTTAAAGCCAACTGGCACCTCATATGCCTTGCGACCTAGCCCCTCTGCCACACGATTCATGAGGTTTGAAGACACAACAGTCTTGCCAACCATTGCCTCCTTTGGCCACTGAGGACGGTGTGTATAGATATAGTTGATGGCAGCTGACAGGTAGTGGTTTGGATTCATAAGACCTGAGTGACATACAATACCGTGTCTGTCATAGTCAGGGTCATTGCCCCATGCGATATCAAAATCGTCTTTCATTGCAATTAGACCTGCCATAGCATATGGGCTTGAGCAGTCCATACGAATCTTGCCGTCTCGGTCAATGCACATAAATGAGAAGGTTGGATCAACTGCGTAGTTTACAACCTTAAGATTAAGCTTGTACTTGTCAGCAATTCTGTCCCAGTAGTAAAGACCTGAACCACCTAATGGATCAACTCCCATTCTGATGCCTGACTTTGAAATGGCTTCCATGTCAATGATATCACCAAGAGCATCAACATACTGAGTGAGCATATCGTGCTCTTTAACGTTTGAGAGCTTGATTGCCTGAGTATATGGGATCCTCTTAACATCCTTGAGATTGTTTCTTAATATCTCATTTGCTCTGTCCTGGATAACAGAAGTTATTTCAGTACCTGCAGGGCCACCATCAGTTGGGTTGTACTTAAAGCCACCATTTGATGGAGGATTGTGAGATGGTGTGATTACAATACCGTCTGCAAGTCCAGTTGTTCTTCCCTTGTTGTAATTTAAAATTGCAAAAGAAACTGATGGAGTAGGTGTATAACCGTGATCTTTTTCTACTCTGACTTCTACACCGTTTGCGCCTAAAACCTCAACTGCAGTAGCTAAGGCAGCCTCTGATAAGGCATGGGTATCCATACCAATGAACAATGGTCCGCTGATACCCTGCTTCTGGCGGTACTCAGCAATAGCCTGAGAAATTGCCAGAATATGCGATTCCGTAAATGAACCGTTTAATGAAGTGCCTCTATGGCCTGAAGTTCCCAAACTTACTCTCTGCT
>JBJEWX010000103.1:0-2675 GCA_051885275.1 Succinivibrio sp.
TAAGCCTTTTTTGTAACTGTCCTTATTTGTGCTCTGTAAGAGACAGTATTTTCAGATAATCTTTTAGACAGTAAAAGCAGTTTTTCATTATAGCTTTTGTTTTACAAAGAAATTTAGAAATTTGAGTGGTGTGTTAATGCTATCTCAATTTGTCTTAAGAACTGCCACCTGTAATTACCGTTACTTAGCCATTTTGATACCCAAACTTACAGATAAAAAGCTTCAAAAAAATAATTAAATGAGCTTAAAGCCTTTACATCAGTTTTGAATAGGATGTCTTGAGATTAAAGGAATGAGGTAGCCTGTGATGATGTGCTGTGCTTAGGATAGGCTCAGCTGCCAGCTCAAAAAATTCCTGCAGCTATGAGAAGCTAATCCAAGCACAGACGCCAAGGAGGTTTCTTTATACAATATAGATTTCTTTGGATTTAAGTTTTTTGAGCATCTTAAAAAATGCAAAAAAAATTGTAAGGCTCACTTTTATAAATCAGCTCGTCATTGCTGTTTTCCCTGTGGAAGGACTTTAAAAGACAAAAATTTGTCTATAAAAGAAAGCAATACAATTATCTATTTGATTTTTAAAGAAAACATTTATTGTCATTTCTGCTATAATAGGTAAATACATTATCTTGTTTTTTATACGGAAGGATGGTCTCTTCCAGAACTATGTTTAGACTATGAAAGATGTACTAATCTTTACCGATGGTTCCTGTCTGGGTAACCCAGGGCCTGGTGGCTATGGGGCAATTCTCAAATATGGAGCGCATACAAAAGAACTGTCATGCGGTTATCAGAATACAACCAACAACAGAATGGAACTGTTAGCTGTCATTGTCGCGCTCTCCGCTCTTAAAGAGCCCTGCAACGTCACCATTACAACAGACAGTCAGTATGTAAAAAACGGGATGACAAGCTGGCTTTCAGGCTGGAAAAAAAACAACTGGCTCTCCAGTACCAGAAAGCCTGTTAAGAATAAAGATCTGTGGCAACAGCTAGATGCACAATGCGCAAGACATCAGATCACCTTTAAATGGGTAAAGGGTCATGCCGGACACCCTGAGAATGAACGGTGCGATGAGCTTGCAAGAACTGCAGCTCTAGGAGATAACAAGAGCCTTGATGAAGGTTTTTGCTCCTGATTATCACATATTGAAAACCGATCGGCTTACGATCAAGTGAATATACAGGATGATTAAAAAAACTTTATATCTATGCTTTGGTGTAGTATCAGCAGCAGTCCTATCCCTAAACGCCTGCTCATCTTCAACTGAATTTGAATCAGCTCTGCAGGACTTGGCAGAGATTACTGCCTCATCTTCAAATCAGTCAGAGCAGTCTTTTAATCAGGAGCTGTTATCTGTCTGGGAAACTGATCTTGCTGACTCTTCAAGATTTACCCTTGACTTTTCTCTGTCAGAGGCTGAAAAAAAGCTGGCTAAAAAGTTTGCCCGTACCATCACCGCCAGTCTTAAGAGAAATGAAATCTTTGTGCATTATCTTCTGACAAGCTTAAAAGAGGCTGATCTTCCACTAGAGCTGGCCGCTATTCCCCTTTTAGAAAGCGGACTAAATACCAGAAGCAAAAACGGCTCAGCCCACGGAGCATGGCAGTATGCAAGATCAACAGCTAAAGCCTTAGGTCTGCATAAAACAAAGAATTATGATGCATTATATGATTTTATGGCTTCAACCAATGCGGGTATTGTCTATCTTAAAAAGCTCTATAGCCGTTTTGGCAACTGGGAAATAGTTGCAGCTGCCTACAACGCAGGTGAGTATGGCGTAAATAAAGCATATCAGAGAGCCCTAAAGTCAGGCATAAAGGAGCCACAGGCTAAGGATATCAGCATTTCAAGAGCCACAAGAGCCTATATAATGAAGTTTAAAGCCTATTCTGATGTCCTGAAGAATCCGTCTCTATACGGAGTAAAACTCCCTTCAATTAAGAACAGACCTGCCTTTAAGAGAATTGACGCTACTGGACTTAGCAGTCTTAGTGAGGTTGCTCAAATCTCAGGGGCAGAGCTTGAGGTGCTGAAAAAACTAAATTCAGGATATGATGGTGACAGGATTGATCCTCACAGAGCTATCTATCTGCCTTTAGAAAACGCTGATGTTCTTGAAAAGGCTAAAAGCCAGAAAGAGGATGTAGCTTCAAACAGTAAGGTTTTAACCGATCCTCTTGTCCTTGCCAAATAGAAAAGCTCATCCGCCTCTATTCAGATTTAAAGCTGTCGAGGAATTTTAAAAAGTCCTCTTCATATATAACCTCTATGCCAAGCTCTGTTGCTTTGGTAAACTTTGAGCCAGGCGCAGCTCCACAGATTAGCGCAGTCGTCTTTTTTGATACTGAGCCTGATACCTTTGCCCCAAGTGCAAGCAACTTTGATTTGGCCTCGTTTCTGTCCATGCTTTCAAGCGTGCCTGTAATAACATAGGTCTTTCCCATTAAAGGCATCTGCTCCTGTGTCAGAGAGGAACTCTGTGGCAGCGGGGTTAACTCAATTCCGGCTGAAAACAGAAAGCCGTCATTGCGGGCTACAAGCCTGTCTATAATCTCAAGATTATGCTTTTCTGAAAAGAAATCGACAATGTGTCTTGCAACCACAGGGCCAATGTCCGGAAGATTAAGCAGATCGGAATATGAAGCTTTTATCAGATCATCTATATTGCTG
>JBJEWX010000104.1:0-2669 GCA_051885275.1 Succinivibrio sp.
AAGACCTGCAATGGTTATTGTGTCAAGTGGTGCACCTGCTCAATCTGCAAAGACTGAGGATAATTCTCAAAATAATTCAATAAATATTGAAGCATAGACTTGAAATTAAAAATACAGTCACCATTTAGATATACAGATAGATTTAAAAGGTGCTAGGCACCAGAAAAGAATTTAAAAAGAGGAAACAATAAAATGGGAAAGATTATTGGTATCGATTTAGGTACAACTAATTCATGTGTTGCAGTATTAGACGGTGACAAGGTAAGAGTTTTAGAGAACTCAGAAGGCCGTCGTACAACTCCATCTATCGTAGCATATGCAAAAGATGGCGAAATCATTGTTGGTGACGCAGCTAAGCGTCAGGCTGTAACAAATCCTAAGAATACATTATTTGCTATCAAGAGACTTATTGGTCGTCGTTATGAGGATAACGAGGTTCAGCGTGACATCGGTATTATGCCTTTTAAGATTACAAAGGCAGACAATGGTGACGCATGGGTAGAGGTTGATGACAAGAAGCTTGCTCCTCCACAGATTTCTGCTGAAGTTTTAAAGAAGATGAAGAAAACTGCAGAAGACATTTTAGGTGAGGAAGTTACAGAAGCAGTTATTACCTGTCCTGCATACTTCAATGACTCACAGCGTCAGGCAACTAAGGATGCAGGCAGAATCGCAGGTCTGGATGTAAAGCGTATCATCAACGAGCCTACCGCAGCTGCTATTGCCTATGGTGAGGATAAGGCTAAAGGCGAGCAGAAGATTGCTGTTTACGACTTAGGTGGTGGTACCTTTGATATTTCAATTATTGATATTGACGAGGTTGATGGCGAGAAGACCTTTGAGGTTTTAGCTACTAACGGTGATACTCACTTAGGTGGTGAGGACTTTGATAACCGTATTGTGGATTACCTGATTGACGAGTTCAAGAATGAGCAGGGCGTTGATCTTCGTGCTGACCCATTAGCCTTACAGCGTTTAAAGGAAGCAGCAGAGAAGGCTAAGATTGAGCTTTCATCATCACAGCAGACTGATGTAAACCTTCCATACATCACAGCTGATGCAACCGGTCCTAAGCACATGAACATCAAGATCACTCGTGCAAAACTTGAGTCATTAGTAGAAGATCTTGTAAAGAACACCTTAGATCCAGTTAAGACTGCATTATCTGATGCTGGCTTACAGCCATCAGATGTTAACGATGTAATCTTAGTAGGTGGTCAGTCACGTATGCCAATGGTTCAGAAACTTGTTGCTGATTTCTTTGGCAAGGAGCCACGTAAGGACGTAAACCCAGATGAAGCTGTCGCAATGGGTGCAGCAATTCAGGGTGGTGTTTTAACCGGTGATAAGAAAGACGTTCTGTTACTTGACGTAACTCCACTTTCATTAGGTATTGAGACCTTAGGTGGTGTTATGACAACTCTGATTGAGAAGAACACTACAATTCCTACTAAGAAGTCTCAGGTATTCTCAACTGCTGAGGATAACCAGCCTGCTGTAACCATTCACGTGTTACAGGGTGAGCGTAAGAGAGCTGCCGACAACAAGTCATTAGGTCAGTTCAACTTAGAAGGTATTGAGCCTGCTCCAAGAGGAATGGCTCAGATTGAGGTTACATTCGACATTGACGCAGATGGTCTTATCCATGTTTCTGCAAAGGACAAGAAGACTGGTAAGGAGCAGAAGATCACCATCAAGTCTTCATCAGGTCTGTCAGATGATGATATCAAGCGCATGGTTCGTGAGGCTGAGGAGCATTCAGCTGAAGACAAGAAGTTTGAAGAACTGGCAAATGCACGTAACCGAGCAGATGCTACCGCTCATCAGATTAAGAAGCAGTTGGCTGATCTTGGTGATAAGGTATCAGATGACAACAAGACTAAGATTAACAAGGCATTAGCTGAGCTTGAGATGGCAGCTCGCGGTGATGACAAAGAGAAGATTGAGCAGGCTGAAAAGGCGGTAATGGAAGCTGCAACAGCTCTAATGCAGGCAGGTCAGGCTCAGGCACAGGCTCAGCAGGCTTCTCAGTCTGAGCAGGCTTCTCAGTCAGGCAGCTCACAGGATGATAATGTAGTTGATGCTGAGTTTGAAGAAGTTAAAGAAGACAAGAAATAATCTTTAAGCTAGAGATTAGCTAAAAAAGGTGGGTGGAGTAATTCACCTGCCTTTTGTCAGTTATAAGAGGATAAAATGGCAGCAAGACGTGATTACTATGAAGTGCTAGGCGTTGACAAGGGGGCAGATGATGCAACCATTAAACGTGCTTTTAAACGTTTGGCAATGAAGTATCACCCTGACAGAAACAAGGAAGCTGACGCAGGCGAAAAATTCCGAGAGATCAATGAAGCCTATCAGGTTTTATCTGATCCTCAGAAACGTGCGGCCTATGATCAGTATGGTTTTGCAGGTGCTGATGGATCACAGGCAGGTGGCGGAAACCCATTTGGCTCAGCTGGTGCAGATTTCACAGATATCTTTGGAGATGCCTTTAGTCAGTTCTTCGGTGGCGGTGGCAGAGGATTTGGTTCACGCAGTCGCGGTCCTAGGGAAATCAGGGGCCGTGATGTTCGTGTAAAAATAACTCTGACTCTTGAGGAGGCTGTAAAAGGCTGCAAGAAGAAGCTTAATGTCAAAACCTATGTTAAGTGCCCAGAGTGCGGTGGCTC
>JBJEWX010000105.1:0-2669 GCA_051885275.1 Succinivibrio sp.
ATACTTACGCCAAGAGTATCAAAGGCATAAGCACCAACCTGGAAAGAGATTTTTCCTTTAGAGTCAAGCACACCACCGTGGTCTGAGCCATTTACACCTGCAAGACACTGACGACCTGCGAAAGTGGTCTTACATGCAATACGGGTGATTTCTGCAGACAACTGAGAAATTTCCTGCTGAATTGCAATACGGTCGACCGTTGTATTAGTACCGTTAGCTGCCTGAATTGCAAGGGTACGAATTCTCTGCAGCATTGAGGTGGTTTCATCTAGAGCACCTTCCATAGTCTGACACAGAGCAATACCGTCATTTGCATTTCGGTTACCCTGCTGCAGACCGTTGATCTGGTTTGTCAGACGGTTTGAGATCTGAAGTCCGGCTGCATCATCCTTAGCTGAGTTGATGCGTAAACCAGATGATAATCTCTGATAGGTTGTATCAAGCGATTTAGTCGCTGTGTTTAATCTTCTCTGAGAGTTCAGAGAAGATACATTGGTTTGAACATAAAGTGCCATTTTTTTTCTCTCCTAAATTTGACAATTACATGATTGTCTTTGTTTGAATTTATATATGAAATATTCATGCCAAAAAAAATAACAATTTATAAATATTATTTAACTTATTGAAAATTAAAAAATAAATATAATTAAAGAATAAAAGGCAGATTTATGATAATTAAAGAGTGGCAAGTTTTTGCCGATATTGCCGGCATTATTCCAAATATTGGATATTTCTGTATAAAATGAGAGAGGAATAGAAAAACACCTGTAAATTCAAAGAATAATACAGGTGATTTTATAAAGAACTGATATTATTTCTCCAAGAGATCGTGTAAGACGAAGTTCGCCATGCTGTGGTCTATGAAACAGGAATCCAACTACTTCAGTCGTGGGAGTGTCAAAATTAGCAGTCGGCCTGATTGTCGGATTTTTGTTCTGCTTTCTTATCTTTTTTCAGAAATTTTATCTTTCTTGGAATTTTATAGGAAAACTCAGCATACATTGTTCCTACTTCCTGATCTCCCAGGTAAAAGGTTTGACCATCAACATTATCAAATATAACTGTGTCTTCAGCAAATGCTGAATTTATGAAGTTTATTTTTGTTATATCAAGCGTAATTGTTTTTACAAGATTACTGTACCATACCTTCTGGTATGGTAATAAGAAGTTTAAGCCCTGTTTCCTCTTCTGCAGCACTAATGGTTACACTAGATACTTCTCCGTCGTCTCTGTTGATCTTTAGCTTGAGTGGCGCACTTTCCAAGTTTAGTTTCAGTAGCATGCACAGTCTGTCAGATGAGAAGATATATTTAGAAACTGGCTTTGAAAAATGTGTCTTATCCACAATTCTATTCAAAGAATTAATAAGTTTTGAATAAATCCTGCTGTCACCGTATTTATCAGGCCATGACTTCATTCTCTTTTTAAGAACCATTAAACTTGTAAGGTAATAATAGAAGGCTGAATCAATGAAGATAGTCTCATAATCGTCATTATCATAATTACCGCACGAATCCTCATAGTATGATCCATATCTGATTAGAGAATCTGCAAGTGTCGAATTCATATCGCCCTTGCGGAATCTAACTTTACTATCTGTAAACACCTCATTGAAAAGAGCTTCAGCAATTACCGTAGAAGCAGGATCATTTCTGTATTTATAATAGATGTCATAAAGTTTTAGCTTAGCTTCATAATTACCTAATAAGGCGCCTTTGGTAAAAAAATCTTTGGCAAGATCAAGATCTGCCTTGCCTGAGATCCTTCCGTAATAATGAATATAACCAAGTGATGTCAGGTACAGGGCAGTTTCATCAGAAGAGGTCTGATTATCGCTGGTATCAAGAAGTTTCTCAAGATATTTAGCGGACTTTGCAAAATCGCACTCATAAAGACTGTTGCCACCATAATAGGCATATGCAAGATATCTTGTCACCGCTCTGAAGGTTCCTAAATCCTCATTATTACTTATGTAATCAGCGCCAGATTTAAAAATTCTTATCTCATTGCCAGAAAGAGTGTTGTCAGCATTATTATGAAGAATGTTTTCGATATAAAACTCAAGTTGCCAAATTGATTTAGTATAGTCATCAAGACTTGTTTGTTCACTTAAAAAGCACTTGTTAAAGAAAGTTGAGATTTCATCAAATCTTTCTTCATAAGTGTTGCTGCGTGCACTACTGACGATGGAGGTTAAGCAGGCATTTAATATATCTTTTTTGGTTGCTACAAATCGAGGGTATTGAGTATCCTCTAGTTTTAGGATCTGGCAATACAGTAGAGCATTCATGTAAAGCGCATAGTATATTATTTGGTTCTGATCACTGAAATGTTTAAGTTTCAGAAGAACTTTTAAAAAATTTTGAGGGATAAATTCTATAGGAGAATTATCGATCTTAAATACTCGTGTTGATCCAATAAAACAATTAGAAAGAAATGAAATATCTTCGAGTTTTATAATGTCCTTAATGTTTTTACTAGGAATAGTCCTAATTTTGCTAAAAAAACAGGTATCAAAAGTAAAGCTCCTGTGTGCATCACATGCAGGAGCATATGCTTCGACCTCAACGTTCTCATTTTCAATGTAAATATTGTCAGCAATATAAATATAATTATTGGTTCTTCCCATTAATCGGTGTGATCTTTGGTATTGAAAATAAGAAAAAGAA
>JBJEWX010000106.1:0-2658 GCA_051885275.1 Succinivibrio sp.
CCTCACACAGATTGTCGGTTACAGACACATTCTGGGTGTTTGTAAAATACCTCTCCATGATGTGAGCCATCATGTCTGTCACACCACAGGCAGTCTGATATTTATCCACGCTATAGGTAAGCTCCGGATCTAAAACTGCAAATAAAGGTCTGTTAAGCTCAGTTCCACAGCCGTTTTTTATGATCCTGCCATCTATTTCTTTTTCTATGACACTTGAGGAGGAACTTTCCGAGCCTGCTGCAGGAATTGTCAGAACACAGCCGGTCTTAAGCGCCTTAAGAGGTTTTCTCTTTTTTAGGTAAAAATCAAAAAAATCCCCCTCATCAGGAATACCAAGAGCTATAGCTTTAGCAGTATCAATAGCAGCGCCTCCGCCTATGGCCAAAATAAAGTCAGCTCCCATATTTCTGCCAAGTTCAATTCCGCTGTAGACAAGATCGGCTCTTGGATTAGGCTTTACTCCGGATATTACCTTATATTCAATGTCAGCCTCATCTAGCTGCAAACCTACAGCTTTTAGCAGGCCTGATTTTACCGCATGATTTCCAGTTACAATCAGAACCCTTTTATAACAGTAGGATTTTATAAGAGAGCCAACCTGTGAGCTTACTCCCTGACCGAATACATACTTAGTTGGAACACAGAATACAAAGTTTTCCATAAATCACCCTCTGCCCTACCTCAGACTGAACATCCTTAATACCTAAAATATACAGCAAAAAGCACTTTTGTCCTAATATGATGCTTTTTCTCTTTAAAGAAACATACCTAGGACCTTAAGAAATTTTAGGCTCAGTACAAATAAATGTGGGATCTAGGAGCCCTTATTCATTCTGAGACCTCCATCTTAGGCATCAAACAGTTTTAAAAAGAAATATTCATCATCAGGGAGTCCATAACTCTTTCTTCTGATGGTCTTTATCTTCTGATTGATACCTTCAAACTTTCCGTTTGATAACGGATATTCTGCATGACTTATGATGCCATCAATGTGATTTTGAAGTAATCTGGCAAACCATATGAAGTGCTTGTTTTCTGTGCCCTTACTGTAGTTAATAATCTCTTCTATATATAGCTTCATCTCTGCTGCTGTAGGCTTTAAATAAGCTTGATCTAAATTGGTCTTTACCCAATCTAAATCCATCAGCAGACGGTTCAGAGAGATTAATTACATATACCTACGGTACTGTTCTCCATTCTTTTAACTTCCTGCTTTTTAAACAGTTCAGAGCCTCTAGAAATCACCTTGCCTTCTTTGGCATCTTGGTCTTTTGCTTTTAGAGTTTCTCGCTTGGAGGTAAGTATGTACTTACTTCCCTTAAGAGCATTTGCAGCTGCTGTATCTCCTTCATCAGTGAGCCTGCGTTGCTCATCCTTTCTAACTTCTGATACAACCTTGTCGTTAAAATTCTTTACGATATGAAAATGATCATATACCACTTTCAGATGAGGGCATTTCTCTAGAAAGGACTCCTCAAAATCAGAATTCATATCTGAAGATACTGCCTCAACATTGGACATCCATTCAAGGCCAACATGCGCTATAAAATCGTAGACAACCTGCTTCTTTTTTCCTGCCTGGAGCCACAAAATACAGCCACTTTCCATGTCAAGGATTACTGTGGCATATTTATGGCCGTCATGCAGCTTAAACTCGTCTATGCCTAAAAATCTAGCCTGCTGTTCGGGTTTTATTAAGGTCTTTTTTCCGTCTTTATCTACTGTTACGTAAAGTCTTTCTAGTCTTGCTTTATCATATCCTTTACAACGCACTTGTGAAGCTCTGTTATATGAGACACTTCCTTTAGCGTCATTCCATATGCTAGTAACGCCTCGGTGTATTGTCTCAATGGTTCTGTAATCAGATGCCCCTGAGCTTTGAAAGGAATACATCCAACTTCACTGTATTCACATCCCTGACAGGAATAGCGGAATCGAGGGCTGTCAGCTTCAACTAGTGAATATTATGAATCTCCCAAAGGTATATGCCTTAACGTTGTTGTTATACTGCCATTACGATGTAACGGTGCACCACATCGAGGGCATACTTTGGGTTCATAATTTTGTGTACAGAATCCACACAATGAATACTCATCATGCAATCTAACTAAAGGATTTTCTTTGGTTCCATCATTTCTGTTGACTCTCTGAACTCTAAAACGAGTCTGTTTAAAACTATCCAACCTAGATGGTATAGATATAAAACCTTCCAAAGGATCAACAGAAATGTAATCTTGGTCTTGCTTAAAAGTGTCTAGAACTTTAATACTCATTTTGGGGCTCGTTGTGATTTTTTTTTATTTTCTTCACTGAAAATTATAACGTAGACCCTTTATTTATTTCACGTCCTTATAGCATTCCCCCACACTTTTCTGTACTGACCCAATTATTTATATCAAGCATATTTACATCAAGATCTGTTTTCTCGAAAGGCTCTTCATGAAAAGAGTTAATAAATCCTTCTAAAAATTTCTTTGAGTCTGGCTCTTTTTTACATATTGATTTTAGATTTTCTACAAAGGGGGATTAGTTCTTTACATAAGTTACAATTGTTAAATCTTTTTTGGGGAGTCTATCTTAGTCGCATGATGGTTAAGTTAATTAACTCGAGTTTCCCAGATAAAAAATTTAATTAAATCCAGATCTACTCTTGGATTG
>JBJEWX010000107.1:0-2655 GCA_051885275.1 Succinivibrio sp.
AATGATCCTGCTTCTGATTTCGCTCTCTAACAGATTTGGATTTTCTTTAAGCCATTCGGATACCGGAGCCTGAATTAAAAAATCTCCTAACAAACGCTTTTCCAGATCTTCAATCTTCCACTGCTCTGATAGAGTATTAGGCTGAATATACTCTGATATTACGTTATCAAGAACGTCTTCAAAGAGGTTGTTTATTGTCTCAGACACATCCTGTCCTGACAGAAGCTCGTTACGTTCCTCATAGATAACCTTTCTCTGCTCATTTGCCACATCATCATACTCAAGCAGATTCTTACGGATATCAAAGTTTCTGGTTTCAACTTTTCTTTGAGCAGACTCAATGGCTCTTGTGATGAACTTGTGCTCTAAAGGCTGACCATCGTCCATACCCATGCGCTTCATGAATGCTTTAAGCTTTTCTGAACCAAAAAGCTTCATCAGATTATCATCCATAGACAGGTAGAATCTTGAGGAGCCAGGATCTCCCTGACGGCCTGCACGACCTCTTAACTGGTTGTCTATTCTTCGTGACTCATGTCTTTCTGAACCAATGATGTGTAAACCGCCAGCCTTGAGAACCTCATCATGACGCTTCTGCCAGTCTGACTTTACTTCCTCTATCTGCTGAGCTGATGCATTTTCACCTAATGCATCAATATCGGCTTTGAGGTTGCCTCCTAAGATGATATCGGTTCCTCGACCTGCCATATTTGTTGCAATGGTAACAGTACCAGGTCTACCTGCCTGAGCAACAATGTATGCTTCCTTTTCATGGAATTTTGCATTGAGCACCTGATGCTTAATCCCAAGCTTGTCTAAAAGACGGGATAATTTTTCAGAGTTCTCAATAGAAATGGTACCTACCAGCACAGGACGGCCTTTTGCAATTGTCTCTTTGATATCATTTACAATTGCCTTGTACTTATCGTCTTCTGTCAGATAGATAAGATCAGGCATGTCATTTCTGATCATAGGTCTGTTGGTTGGCAGAACAACTGTCTGAAGACCGTATATCTGCTGGAACTCGTAAGCCTCAGTATCAGCAGTACCAGTCATACCAGCAAGCTTGTCATACATTCTGAAATAATTCTGGAAAGTAATAGATGCAAGTGTCTGGTTCTCAGAATGGATCTCAACCCCTTCTTTTGCCTCAACAGCCTGATGCAGGCCTTCTGACCATCTGCGTCCTAACATCTTTCTGCCGGTATGCTCATCAATAATCAGAACTTCACCATTTTCTACCACATAGTCAACATCTCTCTTAAATAGAGTGTGAGCTCTGAGTGCCGCCATTACATGATGCAGCAGGGTAATGTTTTCTGATGAAAAAAGCTTGTCCCCTTCATGCAGCAGACCTGCTTTTACTAATGACTCTTCAATCTTAATCTGACCTCTTTCTGTCAGGTAGGCCTGCTTAATCTTTAGATCAAGGGTATAGTCACCATCGCCTGTATAGGTCTCGCTATCCTCTTTTTCCTGAAAAACAAGACCAGGAATAAGCTTGTCTACAGCCATATACAGTTTTGAACTGTTTTCTGCAGCACCGGAAATAATAAGAGGAGTTCTAGCCTCATCAATAAGAACGGAATCAACCTCATCGACAAGAGCGTAATTCAACTGTCGTTGAACCTTCTGCTCAAGAGAATAAGCCATGTTATCTCTCAGATAATCAAAGCCAAACTCATTATTTGTTCCATAGGTTACATCACAGCCATATGCCTCTCGTTTCTGATCAGGAGTCATTCCAGAGAGGTTTACACCGACAGTCATACCAAGCAGTGTATAGAAAGGACGGGACCAGTCACTGTCACGCTTTGCCAGATAATCATTTACAGTAACAACATGAACGCCCTTACCAGTCAGTGCATTTAGATAACATGGAAGAAGCGCTGTTAAAGTTTTACCTTCACCGGTTTTCATTTCAGCAATGCGGTTGGCATTCAGAACAATACCGCCCATAAGCTGCACATCAAATGGTCTTAAACCAAGTGAGCGAACAGCAGCCTCTCTTGCAAGAGCAAAAACCTCAGGAAGAATTGCTTCTAAAGATTCCCCCTGCTCTACGCGTTTTTTAAACTCCTGTGTGTATGCAGGAAAATCCTCATCTTTGAGTTCTTTGAATTTTGGCTCTAATGCATTGATACCTTTAACAATCTTAGTTAACCTGCGCACAGTTCTCTGATTGCTACTACCAATGATTTTGGTAACTATTGAAGTGACAAACATTTTATTTCTTGATATTTAATTTTCTATAATAACGGTTTATACAAAAGACAATATGACAATTATACCTTAATCGCTCTGTATATGTATTGACTTATTTAGTTATATGGGGGCAGATCAGACAGATTTCAACTCTAAAGGAAGGATATATACAAAAAAAGGAACACTTTATAGTATTCCTGTTCTGAATCTGGAGCGGGAAACGAGGTTCGAACTCGCGACCCTAACCATGGCAAGGTTATGCTCTACCAACTGAGCTATTCCCGCATCCGATGGGTAGTATTATAGGATAAAAAATTGGATTTGCAAGTATTTTTTTACCTTAATTTAACTGTAACAGTTTTGCTATATCCATAAGTGATCTTGTTTGGCTAAGATTTACTGGCCTTATGACATAAAAGCTATATATAAAAATCGCAATATCTTAATAAT
>JBJEWX010000108.1:0-2643 GCA_051885275.1 Succinivibrio sp.
CTAGGCATTTATAAATCCTCTTAATTTCAGGGTTTTCCAAAACCTAAAATTGAATTAAAAAATACTGTTTGGCCTTACTCTTTAAAGGATGTTATTAAGCCTTAGGCTTCTTAACACCATATTTAGAGCGAGACTGCTTACGGTCTTTTACACCAGCGCAGTCTAGTGAACCACGAATGGTGTGGTAACGAACACCTGGCAGATCCTTAACACGACCGCCACGAATCATTACAACTGAGTGCTCCTGCAGGTTGTGACCTTCACCACCAATATAGGAGGTAACTTCAAAACCGTTTGTTAAACGAACACGACATACTTTACGCATTGCTGAATTAGGCTTTTTAGGCTTAGTTGCGTATACACGGGTGCAAACGCCACGTTTCTGAGGGCAAGCTTCCAGAGCTGGAACCTTGTTCTTTGAAACTACTTTAACGCGTGGCTTGCGAACCAACTGATTAATAGTAGACATTAAATAAAATCTCCTGTTAGTCCGAAATGGACAGATCTTACTATCTCCCCACAAAATTAGGGATTATGAATTCTAATACAATTTGAAATCAAAGGTCAAATTTTTTTTAGTTCAAATGCGATTTATATCAGTTGGATTAATTGATGGAAGGATTTTTTTAGTCTTTAGTATTCTGAAGAGCCTGAAGTTTATTATTTTTGGCTGCAATTTTATTTTTTAATACCATGATCTGACCGTATTTGAACTGTCCTTTAGCAATTCATGGAGCTTCTTAGCAGCATATAAAGGGTCTGACAGTGTGTAGCAGGCCTCCACAGATGTGATTATTTCACTGGTATTCTGCGTATACATTAAAAAAACAGTATCCTCTATGCTCGTTTCTTTAAGATAGCTTGCTTTTGCAGTTTCAGTATAAATCAGATGAATCATCAAAAGGTTACCACTTTCCTGTAATTACGGAAAAAATTTTCATCATGAATTTCTTTAATGAAGTCTATTCCCAGGCTATCTTTACTATAGACCTCAATATCAAACAGAAGGCACTGTTTCAACTTCTTTCTATAAATGTCTGTCTCGCTTTCATCAAGCCTTTTTAAAAAGTCCTGCTCCACATACACAGCAACATCTATATTTGCATCTGACAAATTCAGTGCTACCTCAATTCCCTGCTCATACAGATATCCTTTTTCTGGATCACTGCTGATTATAACAAGCACTTCCTTCATTAAAATTCCACCACTTTGTCTGCCTCTGCTATAAGAGATGACAGCTCCATGTTTCCAGATATTTTAAAATGCCTATCAAGTGAGCTTTCCTCAAGATTCAGGGATTTTAATGCCCTGCCACATACAAGATACTCATATTCAGTACTTGTGTTATCTGTCAGCATTTTCTTAAATGAATTAAATGTCTCATTTTCGCAGTCTTTCAGACAATACTTAACCCCGTCCCCAGTAAAAAACACTGAAAGGATATCATCTTCTGACAGAACAGCTTGTCTCATAAATGCATCAATCATTTCTTTTTGAAACGGATGGGGAAAATATTGGCGACAAATAATCAGAATCTTCATTAGGATTTGCGCAGGAGTTTCAATTCCCACAGAATAGGAATTTCTGTGGGATTACGTAGTTTATACTGAAGCAATAACTTCAATCTCGCATAATGCGCCTTTTGGCAAATCAATGCCTCCTACGCATGATCTTGCAGGTGCTGGAGCATTAAAGAACTCTGCATATACAGAATTAAATGCTGCAAAGTCAGCTATATCCTTTAAGAAACAGGTAGTTTTGACTACCTTAGATAAATCAGAGCCTGCAGCTTCAACTAATGCCTTAACATTATTGAGAGCCTGTCTTGCCTGTTCTTCAATACCACCCTCAACCATAGAGCCAGTCTTTGGATTTAGTGGGATCTGACCTGATGCAAATAACAGTCCCCCTACAATCTTTCCCTGTACATATGGACCTATTGCTGCAGGCGCATTTTCAGTTGAAATTACTTTAATTTCGCTCATTTTGTTTTCCTCTTGTAAAAAGAGCCCTTACCACTTTGTAAATGGAAGGGCTCTTTGGTATCGATTCAGTTTTAGACCTTACAGATTAGTATCAAGTGAGGTTGAATCAGCGGCTTCTAAAGCTGCACTTAACTGCTTCTGAAGCTCCTCAGCTGAAACGCTTGCCTGCTCCTGAACCTGGGCATCTTTAATGCGCTCAAGTTCTTCTCTGCGCTGCTTGTGGTACTTGTAACCGGTACCTGCAGGGATCAGACGGCCAACAATAACGTTTTCCTTCAGGCCTCTTAACTCATCAACCTTACCCTCTACTGATGCTTCGGTAAGCACTCTTGTAGTTTCCTGGAAAGAAGCTGCAGAGATGAAGCTGTCGGTACTTAATGAAGCCTTTGTCAGACCCATCAGAATGTGTCTGTACTGAACAGGCTTCTTGCCCTCTGCCTCAAGTTTCTCATTTACAATACGTACTTTTGAAACTTCTGCGATCTCGTCCTTTAGGAACTCTGTGCTCTCACCTGGATCTAAGATCTCGCATTTTCTTAACATCTGGCGAACGATAACTTCGATATGCTTGTCGTTGATATCAACACCCTGCAGACGGTAAACATCCTGAACCTCGTTGACGATGTAATTTGCAACAGCATTAACACCGCGAAGTCTT
>JBJEWX010000109.1:0-2634 GCA_051885275.1 Succinivibrio sp.
GTTTGCACATTTGGCAAGGCCAGAAGGTACAGGTAGGGGGGCCTCCTCAAGATCAGCCTGTGTGTCCTTAATGAACTGAGCGAAAATTGGAAGTGCTGAATATGCACCTCCTTCAGGTCCCTGAGATCTTGACCAGCCTAAATCTCTGTCTGAATCAAATCCCATCCAAGATGTGGCAACAACGTGGCCATTAAATCCAGAGAACCAGGCATCATGAACATTGTTGGTGGTTCCTGTTTTTCCATGCAGATCCTGTCGTTTTGTGGTTGTAGCTGCTCTTGAGCCTGTTCCCCAGTAAGGACCTGACAAACCTTCTCCTCCATAGACAACAGAGCGCATCATATCTGCCACAATATATGCATTTTTATGAGATAGAACCTGAGGTGGTGAGTTTTCAGGAAGAGATACGCCATCCTCATATTCAAGAGGGATCAGGTTCTTGACGCAGTCAGGTGCATTAGGATCAGCAATTTTTGGCTGAAATTCGTAGAGTACCTCTCCGTTTCTTAAAACCTTTGAGATGAGATAAGGCTCTATCTTATAACCTCCGTTGGCAAAGGTTGCATATCCTGTAACCAGATCAAGAGGAGTAACCTCAACAGAGCCTAAAGCCATTGCTTCTACCTGCTGATTCTTAGGTACCTTAAGACCAAACTTCTCCACGTGTTCGACAACATTGTGAACTCCTATCTGTCGAATCAGTCTGATAGAAACTACATTTTTTGAGCGGGCTAACGCCTCTCTTAAAGTCATAGGTCCATCATAGCGGTTAGGTGAGTTTTTAGGCTCCCACCAGGTTCTTGAACCTGGATCCCAGGTTTTAATCCTTTCATCCTGGAAAATAGAATTTATATTTATGCCTTTTGCAACGGCTGCAGAATAGAGAAAAGGCTTGAAATTTGAGCCGGTCTGTCTTGTTGACTGAGTAGTTCTGTCGAATTTGCTTTTTGCAAAGTCATAACCGCCAACTAGGGCAACTATCGCTCCGGTATACTGATTCAGCGCAATAATAGAAGCCTCAACATCTGGAAGCTGAGCAAGTTCTGGTTCACTTTTCTCATTGATTGTATAAAAAATCAGATCATAGACATTAGCAACATCTGAAACATGTTTTGGTGAATTTCCCTGTCTCTTGTCAGAGATAAAAGGTGAGGCCCATTTTAAATTGTCAAAGGTAATTGTAATGATCTGTCCTTTTCTGCCGGTTGCCTTTAGATACTGCTCCTTATCGTTTACCTCAGTAACTACAGCCGGTTTAATGAATCTGTACAGATCTTTTGAATAAAGATATTTCTCAAGATCAAAACCAGCGTCGCTTATTCTGTCTTCGATATTATCTTTTGATCCTCGATAACCATGACGCTTGTCATAACTGTTTACCGCGCTGAAAACTGCTTTATGGGCAGCTTCCTGATCGGAGGCTTTTACGGTTGTATAAACCTCAATACCGTCAGTGTAGGCATCATTACCATATTTTTCTATTACAGTCTGTCTGGCTTTCTCCGCCACATATGGAGCATAGGCCTCTAGCTTGCTTGAGTGGAATTCAGCCTTGTAAGGTTCAGCATCAGCTTTTTCATATTCCTCTTTTGTAATAAAGCCTAAGGTATACATTCTGTCCAAAACAAGATGACGTCTGTCTCTTGATTTTTTAGGATTGGAAATAGGATTAAGAACTGAAGGGGCTTTTGGGAGACCTGCAATGGTAGCCATCTGACCTAAAGTAAGCTCATCAAGAGTTTTTCCATAATAAGTCTGGGCAGCTGCGGCTACTCCGTAGGATCTGTGTCCTAAGGCAATCTTGTTGAGATAAAGCTCAAAGATTTCATCCTTTGTAAGAATCTGCTCAATTCTAAGAGATATAAATACCTCTTTAATTTTTCTTTTAAGAGTTTTTTCTCTGCTTAGGAAAAAGTTTCTGGCAACCTGCTGAGTAATGGTACTTGCTCCCTGTTTTGCAGATGCAGAGGTTGCAGATACCACAGCAGCTCTTAAAATACCAATAGGATCAATACCGCTGTGCTCATAGAATCTTGAATCCTCAATAGCTAGAAAAGCCTGTTTCAGTTTTTGCGGAATTTTATCAATATCTACAGGAATTCTTTTGCTCTCACCAAACTCGCCAATCAGTTTCCCATCAGCAGAATATATTTTCATTGGAGTTTCAAAGGTCACTTCCTTTAACTGCTTGACATCAGGAAGCGTACCCAGAGTCTGGTAATACAGTGCGGCGGTCGCTACTCCGGAAACTCCGATTAGAAAAAGAGCTGACCAAAAAGAGAATTTAATAATTTTTATAACCACAAAAAAGCCCCGGTTAATATTGAGAATTTTGAATATTTTAACAAAATTTACCACTTTTCGATAAAACAAAATCCAACGCAGTTATGGCTGTACAGCATAATACTTATTGCTTAGTTTAGGCTTATTTATGTGTTTTGCACATGATGGATAAAGTATTTTTCAAAACAATGTCTAACAGTTTGATAAAAATACTAAGTCTGTCAGTATTGAGAAATAAAAAAATGAGTTAAAATTCAATAAATACAATAATCAGTAAAATGGATTGTCGATGACACTTAAATGTAAAGACAGAATATTTCTTGTAGGTCCTATGGGGGCAGGCAAGAGCAG
>JBJEWX010000110.1:0-2632 GCA_051885275.1 Succinivibrio sp.
AGGAGAAACTGTTGTGAGCAACATGGAAAACAGTCAGAACGAAGACTTATTTGAAGGTCTTGCTAATCAGGCTCCAGTAGGTAACTCTGTAGAGCCAGCAATGGACTTAGAGTTGAACAATAGCCTCGGCAAGCTTGCAAGCCGTAGCAATGCATTCAAGCAGCGTCTTGAAGACTTCGATGCTATTAAGATTGGTTTGGCATCACCAGAAATGATCCGTGCATGGTCATTTGGTGAGGTTAAGAAGCCAGAAACCATTAACTACCGTACCTTTAAACCAGAGCGTGACGGTCTGTTCTGCGCAAAGATTTTCGGACCAATCAAAGACTATGAGTGTCTTTGTGGTAAGTACAAGCGCTTAAAGCACCGCGGAACCATCTGTGACAAGTGTGGCGTTGAAGTTACACAGGCTAAGGTTCGACGTGAGCGCATGGGTCACATCGAATTAGCTTCACCAGTAGCACATATCTGGTACCTCAAGTCTTTACCATCACGTATAGGCCTGATGCTTGATATGAAGTTACGTGATATTGAAAGCGTACTCTATTTTGAAAGCTATGTTGTAACAGATCCTGGTATGACAGAGCTTACAGAGCGTCAGCTGCTTACAGAAGAGCAGTATGTAGATGCATTATCTCAGTATGGTGATGATTTCACCGCTAAGATGGGTGCTGAAGCTATTTTAGATTTATTACGTCAGATCAATCTAGAAGAAGAGTTCAAGGCAGTAAGAGAGGCTCTTGATTCAACAACCTCAGACTCAAACCGCAAGAAATATGCTAAGAGACTGAAGTTAATTGAGTCATTCCTAAGCTCAGGCAACAAGCCAGAGTGGATGATCTTAACTGTATTACCTGTTCTTCCACCAGATTTACGTCCATTAGTACCATTAGATGGTGGTCGTTTTGCTACATCAGATCTTAACGATTTATATCGTCGTGTAATCAACAGAAATAATCGTTTGAAGAGATTGCTGGATCTTGCAGCTCCTGAGATTATTGTACGTAACGAGAAGCGTATGCTTCAGGAATCTGTAGATGCGCTGATGGATAACGGCAGACGCGGCAGAGCAATTACAGGCTCTAACAAGCGTGCCTTAAAGTCACTTGCTGACATGATTAAAGGTAAGCAGGGTCGTTTCCGTCAGAACCTGTTAGGTAAGCGTGTAGATTACTCAGGTCGTTCTGTTATTACCTGCGGTCCTTTCTTACGTCTTCACCAGTGTGGTCTTCCAAAGAAGATGGCTATCGAACTGTTTAAGCCATTCATCTATGGTCGTCTTGAAATGCGCGGCATTGCAACTACAATCAAAGCCGCAAAGAAGATGGTAGAAAGAGAAGATCCAATCGTATGGGATGTATTAGACGAAGTAATTCGTGAGCATCCTATTATGTTGAACCGTGCACCTACTCTGCATAGACTTGGTATTCAGGCATTCGAGCCAGTTCTTATTGAGGGTAAGGCCATCAGACTTCATCCTCTGGTATGTCCAGCATTCAATGCTGACTTCGACGGTGACCAGATGGCTGTACACGTTCCTCTGACTTTAGAAGCTCAGTTAGAAGCACGTGCTTTAATGATGTCTACTAATAATGTACTGTCACCTGCATCTGGTGACCCTATCATTGTACCTGCACAGGACGTTGTTCTTGGTCTTTACTACATGACAAGAATGAGAATCGGTGCTCGCGGTGAGGGTCTGATCCTAAGTGACGCTAAAGAAGCTGAGCGCCTGTACAAGGCTGATCAGGTAGATTTCCATGCACGTATCGCATGCCGTGTTAGGTACTTTGACAAGAACACTGATACTGGCGAGTTTGTAGAGCACAACGAATTACGTCTAACAACCGTAGGTCGTGCAATGCTTTCTCTGATTCTTCCAAAGGGTCTGTCATTTGATCTTATCGACCCTCCAGCAGAAGGGGTAACCCAGGAAAATATTGGGGAAATCCTTTCAAAGAAGGACTGGTTTACTCACGTATCAAACGTACCTTTAGGCAAGAAGAAGATTGGTGCGCTGTTAAATGCCTGCTATCACAAGTTAGGTCTGAAAGACACTGTTATGTTTGCTGACCATATCATGTATACAGGTTTCGCAAATGCAGCTATATCCGGTTCTTCAGTATGCGTTGATGACATGCTCATTCCTAAGGAGAAATACACCATTATTTCTTCAGCTCAGAAGGAAGTTATGTCAATTCAGAGCCAGTACGAAAACGGTCAGATTACTCCAGGTGAGAGATATAACAAGGTTATTGACGTTTGGTCAAATGCAAACGACAAAGTTGCAAAGGCCATGATGGCAAATCTTTCAACTCAGACAGCTAAGAACATCTTAGGTGAGGAGGAGAAGGAGTCCTCATTCAACAGCATCTACATGATGGCTGACTCAGGTGCCCGTGGTTCTCCAGCTCAGATCCGTCAGCTTGCTGGTATGCGTGGTCTGATGGCAAAACCTGATGGTTCTATTATTGAAACACCTATTACCGCAAACTTCCGCGAAGGTCTGAATGTACAGCAGTACTTCATTTCTACTCACGGTGCACGTAAGGGTCTTGCTGATACTGCTCTTAAGACTGCAAACTCTGGATATCTGACACGTCGTCTTGTAGACGTTGCTCAGGATATGGTT
>JBJEWX010000111.1:0-2599 GCA_051885275.1 Succinivibrio sp.
GCAAAGCCTTAGTGCATAAGGCTTTTAGAGCTTTTTCTCAAGTGAGAAAGTCAAGATTATTTAGTTAAATTTAATATATCCTTTTGGATTTATTCAATTTTTTACCCAAATAAAGTCAGTTCTATGATTTTTTTTAGGATTTCTTGGTGAGATTTGATCGTCTTTTGAAAGAAAATTACGGATTTTTTATTTCCCATAATTCTGCTTTTGGTCTCTTCTGTGTTTTGTTAGGAAAGATTGGCATTGCTTTATTTTAACTGCCACTAAAAGTGGCAGTTATGGCACTACACCGTCAGCTCAATGATAAGATTATCTTCAGCCTGTATACATGATTCATAATAACCATCGCCTGTTGTTCTAGGGCCTGACAAAACCGTATAACCATCATCTTTAAGCTTTTGTGTCAGCTCATCTACCAGTTCTTTTGAACCTAATGCAAAAGCAAGATGGACAAAGCCCAGTCTCTGGTTATAAAGCCCAAGATCCTCTTTATCAGCCATATGCATAAGCTCAAGTCTGGCACCGTCATCAAATGTCAGAAAATATGACTCAAATCCTTTTGAATTCACATACTTCTCATTTGATCTTGCCTGAAAGTATTTTTCGAAAAAATTTCTTGTTTTTTCTAAATCGCCACACCAGGCGGCAACATGCTCTATTCTCATAATATATCCTTTGCAAGATCAGATGACAGACTAAGACTTTCTGATAACTGGTACCCAGATTTCACATTTATAATTCTGCGACTGACAGTCTTCATTTGGGTAATACTCAAGTACTGGACCTTTTGTAAGCTCATAATCCGGGTTACCAGGAAGCCACTTTGTAAATATCTCTTTATTTACTGCCTGAATACTCTCTGGAAGTGGGCCTGTTGATACAAACTTTGCATATAGACCTTTAGGCAGAGTAAGTACCTCTAGCTCATGATCTAAGAGATCATTGCTTATTCCTCCTTTATATGGTCCTAAAATACCATACTTGAAATGATCTCCCTGACAGTCAAAGCTTGCACCAAACATTCCTATAGAGTTTGCAACAACTGTTTTTTCCAGTTCTGAAAGCTGTCTTTGGTCTGGCTCTTTGATTTTCCAGCATTTGCTTAAAATCTGAGATGATTTTTCCTGCCAGAATAAAGGAATACATTCATATGCTTTATCAAAGGTCATTACTCTGGTAAAACCTATTAATTCCATAGCCTCAAGTTCTTCAAAGCGTACATCCATATTTTCGCCTCCATTGATTGCGATACTGAAAGTGATTGGTAAAAACACTTTTAAAGAATCAGGAGATTTTTTAAGCTTTACAGGCGTTATTCCATGAAAACGGACAAAGGCCTTTGTAAAACTTTCAGGTGTAGAGTATCCATACTTAAATGCAGTATCAATAACACTCTGCCCCTTAATGATATCAACACCTGCAAGATACAGCCTCCTTCTTTTTACATAAGAAGAAATTGTAAAACCTGTGATAATTTCAAATCCTCTATTCAGGTATACAGCGCTAACTCCAACATTAGCTGCAACCGAAACTTCACAGTCAATCAAAAGATTCTGTTCAAGATAGTCAACTGTTTTGCGAAGTGATGAAAGCCATTCCATAAATCACCTATTCATTAAAAGCAGTATCATTGTAAAAAGAGGCGAAAAAATAAGCCTGTCAATTTTGATAATTTTTTGTCCTTTTGATGGGAAGCATCTAAAATGACACACTTTTAAGGAAAATCAAATAATAAGTAAGTTATTGTGAAGAAGATTTGTTAATTGACTCTAGTTTCCCACATAAAAATATCTTACCAGGGCTCTTAAGAAATTTTACTAGAGGTCACAGGTTGGTTAGCGATCTGCCAAAATAATAATGGCAGATCTTTTAATAAAATTCGATCTCGCTGCGATGGTGTTGTTCTCTTACTTGCTTTCTAAGATTAAGTAAGTATTCATATTTTTGAATTATAATGCTGGTAGTTGATAAATATTAACGGAGTTATAAATATGTGTACTTTGATGGAAAAGGATGTTCTAATTGAAGAAGTTTCAGCAACTGCTGCTTTTATCGCATACAGAACCCCTTCAAATACAAAAAGTGAAGATCTTATAGAATGTTCTGAAATAAGAGAAAATTTACTAATAACTTCGCCTCAAGATATTAATAAGCAAAATATTTTGAATAGATTAAAATCTCTTAAAGAAAAATACTTGAGACTTCCTGTTTTTTCATATTATTTAGATGATTCAGAAAATGCATAACAAATAAGAGCTCGAATACATTGTCCCTTGCAAAGCTATCTTAAAACAAATCTTGTTACACTCAACACATCAAGGAAAGATATTACCTTCCTCAAGAAAGCCATTAGATTACGTCTTAGGAGGTCAGCCAGGATCTGGTAAATCTATATTAACAGATAGCATAAAAAATCAAACGCCTAATGTTGTTTGCATAAACGGAGATGAATATAGAAGTTTGGGCCCAAAATTCTCACAAATTCAGGAAAAATACGACAAAGACAGTTCAAAAATAACAGCTAAGTTTGCAGGAAAAGTTACTGAATATCTAATAGATAGAGCTATAAAAGAAAAGTATAACGTTGTTATTGAAGGCA
>JBJEWX010000112.1:0-2597 GCA_051885275.1 Succinivibrio sp.
AGCAATTTTAATGGCTGCGTTAATTGAGCTTACGATAAGCTTAGGCATCTGAATAACGATAATAACAGCAGAAATAATTTCAAGAATAATAATGACAACTGCAGAAACAAATGGAGTCTTTGAGGTAATTACCTGAACAAATTTGTTAGACTCTTTTACCTGAAGTGCATTTACCTTTGAAAGGTTCAACTGCACTGTCAGAACAGCATCCAGCATAGAATTGAAAACTTCTGTGGCCTTTTTCTTGTCCCCGGAGTTAACCAGTTCAACTACCAATTCTGAATCATGCAGATATTTTGCAGTAACTTCTTTAACTTTTCCAACTTCCTCTGGATATTTTGCAGTCTGGAGCTTGGCAACTGCATACTTTAGGTTCTGCTGAAGATTTGCGATATCTTTTTCATCTGCTTTGTTTGTGTTGCCCTTGATCATTCTTGCGATCATAGAATGAAGATTCAGCATGTTGTCACTGGTATTTTTTGAACGGATATACTGACCTTCTAATATAGTACTGACGGATTTGGCAACATCATTATTGACAATAATAATGTACAGCGAAATGTATCCAAGTCCAATGGATGCCAGAATCAGCATTGCATATGTAAAAATAAGCTTCTGCTTAATAGAGAACAAGTCAAGAAATCGCATTACACACCCACTAACAACACATTTATAAATTTTTATTACCAGATGACACTCTACAATATAACGGCATATCCTCAGATAATGTAGTCTTTACTTCACACTTTTTTATAATTTGTTTCAGCAAAGAACTCTAGTCAAACAGCAAGATAGCCACAATATTTTAGTTATCATACTGATTTATAAAATAAATATTAAGTTATTACAATTTTATTCCCTATATAACATTTTTCTTTATTTTTTTTGAGATAGTTATCATTCGTAACGTTACGCTTATATATTGCTACTAACTAATTGCGATTTTTTTCAAAGTTTTATTATTTTTTTTCCGAATATTAAGAAATTGAAGGCTTTGAACTTAGGGAACTACCCTATTTTGTTCAGTCATTTTCATTTTTTAGAATTGGACAATAAAAAAAAACGAAAGCGATCTGAGATTGGCAGAAACCCATAAAATAAAGGCGCAACACGCATTTCTGCATGTTACGCCAAATTTTAAAGATTTAAAAAAACAACAGGCTTAACCTGTTGACTCATATTATACCACTATTTTTTAAAAATTTCACAATTCCTTTCATAGTTTTATCAGAAATTACATGTTCCACTCTGCAGGCATCTGTTTCAGCAACGTTTAAAGGCACTCCTGCAACGTGTTTAAAGAACACTGTAAGGTATTGATGTCTCTTAAAAATTCCCTCTGCAATTTTTCTGCCTTCAGGAGTAAATTCAATATCTCCAGCAAGACCGATTTTTATATATTCTTTTTCTTTTAGCAGACTTAGCCCACGTGATACGCTAGGTTTACTTAACTTAAGTTCATTTGCTACATCTACTGCCCTAACCAAACCATTGCTGCGACGCTCCTTTATCACAAGGATTGTCTCAAGGTAAGTCTCTCCGGACTCAGCAATCTCCCCTACTTTTTTTTGGACAGCCTCAGGAACTGCATCTAATACTGTAGGTGCGCTCTTAATGTTTTCCATGTAATTTAAACCTATAACTCTTGTTTAACAGTAACAATAATTCTATCACCAACTAGAGATAACTCAATATCACTAAACTGGCTGATTGTACCACGAGTCACAAGTCCAGCTTTAATTATAGAGCAAAGATCTTCTCCTGTTCCTTCCTTAACAAGGATCCTTCCCCTTGAATCTTCTATTCTTCCGAGTTTTGGCTCAATTTTTTGCAGGCCGATTGTTCTGCTTTTAGATATGATTCCAATTTGCTCTAGGCGTCTTATTAGTCTGTATACGGTGGCTATTCCAAGATCTGGAATGAATTCTCTGGCTTCATACCAGAGTTCTTTGGGAGAAATGCAGCAGGTAGAGGCGAGTATTTGGACTATTTGCCTTCGCTGTGGAGTCATTCGCAATCCGTAGTTTTCAAGTTTACGGAACGTTTCTTCAGTCGCAGGTGCAACCTTATAATGTTCTATTAGTTCCATTATCGTACCAGTTTGTTTTGTGAGAGTAACTTCAGGCTCTCTAACTATTTTTCATTGAATATATCTTAAAGATAAACCTGTAATGAGAAAGTATCACACACAAAGAACAAAATACGATAAGGAGATAAAAATTCGCAATAAAAAATCAATTATCCTTATGGCAACAGCAGCTCTTTTTGCCATCAGAGGTGGTTTTATCAGATTTAGAGCAGTTACAGCCCCTTCCTTTTATAAAGGTTGTGATAATTTTTTTTATCCCGATTATGAGTAGAAAGATAAAAAATGCTATAACCAGTAACAGGATGAGTTTTGATATCATTTGCAGCTCCTAACTAAAGTTAGCATATACTAACATATAATCAGGAGTAGGCAAAACCAATAATAAAGATTATGAGCAGTATTCCACAAAAAACTTTAGCTAGTTTTCCAATAATCCGTCTTTTGCGATCCTCAATCTCCATGGATGAAATGAGAGAAGGAATCGCTTTCGCTCATGAACATGGCGTGA
>JBJEWX010000113.1:0-12007 GCA_051885275.1 Succinivibrio sp.
TTAAGTTCGTCTTTAGTCAAATTTCTAAACGAGACTCTTTTTGAGTGCTGACCTAAAAAACCTCTGCGGTTGGCATAAACAGTGCCTGTAAAGGTATAGCTCTTAATAGAGTCAGCATAGGTATAGACTCTAACTGATCTGGCTGTTTCAATAACATGATCAGAGTACTCGCTGTCTTTTGGATAAAAGTTATTTCTTGAGTCGTAAACCTTCCAGATAAGGATATTGCCGCCTGTCTTTTTATCACTGCGGATTTCAAGAGGCTCCCCAATGAGATCATAAAGGCTGTTTGCCGATCTTGTTTTACTCATGATTATGGCAACTTCCCCGGATGTGATCATCTTTGGGAGCATTTTTGAGGATTTCGGGGCTGAACTGCAGGAGGACAGTATAAAAGCTGCGATAAAAATGAATATGCCTAATCCTCTGGAAAAGCTTTTCATCAGTAGTCCTCCGGAATTTCAGGGCTGTCAAGCTCATGAGGCTCAAGTTCTCTTTCATTCATGATGCGCTCACCAAGCCACAGGCAGCCTCTGTGAAGAATATAGAAAGTGCCTGAAAACTCATGTCTGGTCACCACGTCCTTTTTAGAAAGCCAGAGTCTTAGCTTTTTATTCATGGTAGGGTAGTTGGTGGTGCACTTGATAGGAGCAAAATTTGAAGGAATGGTCTTATAAACCGAAAAGGAATAAACAAGAATATTAGCTCCGGTATTGAGATCTCTTTCGTTATAGGTCTCCATTCCAAGGTAGTCATAAACCTCTGATCGGGTGGTTTTGCCGTCTATAATATGCTTTTTAATTGACTCCCGCGTCTCAAGATTAAGCTGTTCATTACCAGAGGTGCAGGCAGTTAAAAATAACAAAGACAAAAATAGACAGCAAAAAAATCTCATATCTACCCTTTAGATTCGTTTTATAACTAATGAAGTGTTAATTCCTCCGAATGCAAAATTATTAGACTGAACAAATTCAACATCTTTTTCAAAAATGCCGTCTTTGATATAGGCAAGATCACCGCATTGAGGATCAACATTTACAAGGTTTAGGTTTGGATTGAACCAGCCTTCGTTCATCATTTTAACAGCAGCAACGGCTTCTACACAGCCACAGGCTCCTAAGGTGTGACCAAAGTAGCTTTTAAGAGTTGAAATTGGGGTATTAGAGCCAAACACGTTATAAACGGCATTTGATTCAGCAACATCACCTCTTGCAGTACCGGTTCCGTGAGCTGAAATATAGCCTATCTCAGATGGGGAGATACCGGCATCCTCTAAAGACATGGCAATACAGCGCTCAATGGTAGCCTGGTTAGGTGCGGTAATATGGGTGGCATCGCAGTTTGTGGAAAAACCTATGATCTCACCTAAAATATTTGCGCCTCTTGCCTTTGCATGCTCATACTCTTCTAAAATGATGCATCCACCGCCTTCACCGATTACAAGTCCGTCTCTGTCCTTATCAAAAGGAGATGGGGTGAGCTTCGGAGTATCATTTTTTGATGAGGTTGAGAACATGGTGTCAAAGACAGCCGCATCACAGACAGACAGCTCTTCAGCGCCACCTGCAACCATAATATCCTGATAGCCGTTCTTAATAGCCTCATAGGCATAACCTATCGCCATAGAGCCTGAGGTACAGGCAGTTGAGGTTGGAATAATACGGCCGGTAATGCCAAAGAACAGTGAGATATTGACTGCGGTGGTCTGAGGCATCATCTTTACATAGGAATTTGCGGTAAGATCCCCTGTGGTATGCTCAAGCATGGTATTGGCAAAATCCTTAACCGCATCAGTGCTTCCAAATGAAGAGCCAAAGGCCACGCCGGTTCGACCTGAGTTAAGGTTTTCCTTATCATCAATTAAACCGCTGTCGATTAAGGCAAGCTCTGCAGCTCTGGTTGCAAACACCGAGACTCTGCTCATTGAGCGGGTTTTCTTGCGGGTATAGTGTTCTGGAGTTTTAAAGCTGTCACATGGGGCTGCAAGCTTGGTTATAAGCCCATCGACAATTTCCCATTCAGGCATGTATCTGACAGCATTCTGGCATTCTCTTATTTTTTCTTTATTCAAATCCCAGCCTTCACCAAAAGCAGTAATGATACCCTGACCTACAATAACTACTCTGCGTTTCATAGAAGACCTCCGTTAACACTTAAGACCTGACGGGTGATATAGCCTGCCTTGTCAGACATTAAAAAGGCAACCGCCTCTGCCACATCCTCAACTCTTCCCATTCGCTTAAGCGGGATCATTTTTAATATCTCTTTTTTTACAGTCTCATCAAGATCAGCCATTCCAGTATCAATAAGACCTGGAGCTACAGCATTGACGGTAATGTTTCTTTTGGCAACCTCAAGGGCAAGGGCTTTTACAGCGCCGATAAGACCTGCCTTTGAAGCTGAATAGTTAACCTGACCGCGGTTTCCCATTAAGCCTGATACTGAGGAGATTGCTATCACGCGACCGCCATTGTGGGCTGCTATCATAGGCATGATACAAGGCTTTACCACATTGTAAAAACCATCAAGATTAGTGTGGATAACTTTATCCCAGTCCTCTCCGCTCATCATTGGAAAAGCGGCATCACTTGTAAGGCCTGCATTGCAGACTACCCCATAGAAGGGACCGTATTTTTCGATATTCTCACTAATTGCCTCATTTACCGCATCTCTTTGGGTTACATCAAACTGAATAGAAGAGGCAACCCCCTGTCTTTGAGTGATGGTTTTTATAGCTTCATCCACTCCATTTTTAGAGCTTCTGTAGTGAAGCACGGTTTCATAGCCTAAAGAAGCAAGCTCAAGGGCAATTGCTTTTCCTATACCGGTTCCAGCACCGGTTACTAAAACTCTTTTTGTCATAATTTTTAAAAAATCTGATGCTCTTTGCAAAGATATTCTTTATGGAGAATAAGGTTCTTAATAAACCTAGTTTCGGTTAAAAAGTTTTTCCTTCATCTGCTCCGTAAGACTGATGACATTGATGGTGCCATGGGCGAGTACCTTTCTGTCAGAGCTTATTTTCCCTTCAAAACTTGCAAGGGTACCATCAAACATGATTTTATTTACATCAATGTGAAGGTTTGTGCCGTTTGCAAATTTTCTTGTATCACATTTAAGATCTCGGGCTCCAAGCAGCATTCCAAGGTTTTGCTCACCTGTACCATTGTGATAACCATTCCAGATACCGATGGTCTGAGCGATTAGTTCAATTGCAAAATATGAATCAAGCTCTCCATTCTCATCAAGCATCACTCCTAAGGCTCCTGACTTATCAACAGTAGATAAGGCCGAAGCTCCACTCTCCGTAACCTCAAGCACCCTGTCAATAAGGAGCATAGGCGCTCTGTGTGGAAGATACTCTTTTGGCTCTTTATAATCAGGCATTTGTTTTTCCTATGATAACTGAAGCATTGTTTCCGCCAAAGGCAAAAGAATTAGACATCATATAGTCAGTTGGGCATTTTACCTTTCTGTTAACAAGATCAATAGGTGCAAGTGTCTCATCTATTGTATCCCTTGAAAAATCCTGCTTAGGAAGATCCATATCATTTTCAAGCAGAAGGCACAAAAGCAGAGCCTCAACTATACCTGCAGCCCCTAAGGTATGGCCAGTTAAGTATTTAGTGGAACTGCATAAGGTTTTATCAGAAAACAGTCGGTTTACCGCCTTGCTCTCCATGCTGTCGTTTAATACTGTAGCTGTACCGTGCAGATTGATATAGCCTATATCTTCAGCTTTGAGGTTTGCATCGCTAAGTGCCATTCTCATTGCCTCATAGGCGCCCTCTCCATTAGGTTCAGGTGAGGATACATGATAGGCGTCAGAGGATTCTCCCACACCTGCAAGTATAAGCTTTGAAGGCTCTTTTGACAGGATTGCAAGTCCGCCGCCTTCACCTATGTTGATCCCGTGACGGTTTTTATTAAAAGGCATGCACCAGTCATGAGAAAGCACTCCCATGCTGTTAAACCCGTTAATCGGGATCTGACAGCGGGTATCGGCTCCACCAGCAATAACCGCATCACAAAGACCTGATTCTATGAGACGTTTGGCACTTATAAGCGCACGGGCACTTGAAGAGCAGGCTGTAGACACGGTATAGGCAGGTCCGTCAATGTCAAGGTAATCGGCAAGGAACATTGAAGGATCACCCATCTGCTGAGATTTAAAGAAGTAATCATCAGAGTGTTCTCCTGTGCTTAGGAATTTTTTTAACTCCTCTTCAGTTTCATTAAGTCCTGAGGTAGAGGTTCCTAAGACAATACCGATACGGTCTTTGCCGTACCTGTCTTTAAGCTTACTAATACTCTCTGATATGGCATCGCTTAAATAGGCAATGACACTTGAGTTAAAACTTCTGTGCTCCTCAAAGCCATAAAGCTTAGGCAAATCGTCTCTGATAAGCCCAAAATAGGAACTGCTGTGATCAACCAGCAGATCATCTCTTTTTTGCAGATAGCATTTATCTGTGTCTAAAAGGGAGGCTTTGACCTCCTCCCTGTTATTTCCAAGCGAGCAGACAATACTGTAATCATTTATATAAATCATAGGAGGTTATAGCTTATCCTAATTCAAGTATTTAATATCAATGCTGTAGTTAAACTCTTTATTTTCTATTTTAACAGGTAACCGCAAATCTTTGAAAAAACGATAGCTGATAATGTAGAGGATTTTGCCGTCAGCCATGGTAACAGTTCTTTTATCTTTTGTATCAGTAAGGATAAAGCTCTCTTTTTGTAAAAAGGCAAGATCCTGATTGTGACACAGGAGAATATCCAGCAGAACCTGATTGACCGGTGGCAGAAAGGTTTTAGGAACATGGTAGGAAACCTCAAGTGCCTTTTGCGTATACAAAACCGAGAACAGCTTTATATAGCCTGTTGACATACCTACAAGTTCAAGCGAATCTTTTTTTATATCAAGCAGTACCATTACAGATTTTTTCTGATTACTGTAAGTAGTAGTAAGAAGCTCTTCTTTTGAGAGTTCATATTCAAAACATGGCTTAGGCAGTTGGACACTAACCTCTCTGCTGATATAGGCTTCAGGAGCCTCCTCTTTAGCGCTAAGACTGCAGGCGGTTAAAAGCGGTGCTAATGTAACTGCAAAAAGAAGCATATTGGATATATGCAGGGTATGCTTAAGCATTCTTGTCATGGAAGTACTCCGGAAGAATTGTGGCAAGTATAAAGGAGCTTATGATCCCAGAGCACAGGCCTAAAGCAAAGCCTTCAATTGCAGCAACAGAGCTGAATATCAGAATGCCAACCGAAAGAAGGGTGGTCAGAAGCGCTGTGAAAATTGCTTTTACTGCGGTATCCTTGGTTTTCTGATTTCCAGCAAAAAAGATTGTATAGTTAATACCAATACCAAGGACTAAAATCAGTGAAAGCTCATTAAAAAGGTTTATCCTTACATTCAGTATACTCATAATACCTAAGGAGAAGAGCACACTTGCAAGGCTTGCCACAAAGGAGCATATACCTTTTTTAAGTCCTAATCTTACAATACCTGAGATCAGGATAACCGCAAGAAAACAGATAATTACATAAAAGATAAGCTCTCTGAAGGTTTTAAAGATCTTTGTAAAGTCATCCTTTCTGTCAAGATAGCAGATATTAGAAGAAATCTTCAAAAGACTATCTTCAAGTAAAGCTCTATCCTTTACTCCGTCTAAAATAAAACTTACAGCATAGGTGCTGCTCTGACTATCTGAAATATAAAGCTGCCTGTAGTATCGTCCTGCAAAGGTATTTAAATACTCATCTAAGCTTAGAGAAGTATTCTTATAAGAGTCTGTTTTTGTGTCAATTCCAAGCGGTAAAAGCTTATCTTTAAGCTCTTTAAGCCTTGCATTTATCAGTAGGTTATCAGAGCTCTGTGTCTTTAGACTGTTTACAGGCAGTGCATTAAAACTTTTGATGACACCTTGTAATTTTAGGTGGAATAAAAGTTCTTTTACCCTGTCAGAGGTCTCTAAAAGTGCCTCTTTGCTGTCATTTGAAATGATTACAAATTTTTGAGCAGAGCTTTGGCCTGTAAGTTTTGCTATAAGATTATCCTGACTTTTAAGCTTATAAGGCATTGTCTGAAGATAGGATGGATCATCGCATGCCTTTACGGTCAGCACACCATAGCAGCAGACAGACAGGGTTACTATAAGCACACAATTTCTCACGCCACTCTTTGAAATCAGCTTTAAATAGCCTTTTATGAAGCGGTTTTCATTTGCTGCGCTTTTTTTTATATAAGGACACATATAAGGCTCTAAAAGAAGCACGCAAAGTACGCTAAGGGTGATTGCGCCTATGCAGAATACTGAGAGCTGTTTAAGTGGCTCAACTGGTGAAAAAAGAATAATTAAATAGGCTGCAATATCAGTTCCTGAGGCTAATAACAGAGGTTTTGCCATTCTTTTGATGACTGTTTGGGCATTATCTCTAATGTTGTTTTTATACATTGTCAGATAATAGATGGAATAGTCACAGACAACTCCTATAACCGAAAGTCCCATTGCAAGTATCATAAGATTGATTGTGTCATAAAGGATAAAGAGCAGGGACAGTCCACCTGCTACGCCTGTGAAAACTGAAACTATGGTAATAAATACCGGAAGCACTGAGCGGAACATCAGATAGATTAAAATAAAAACTCCCACTAAAGAGATGCTTCCTAAAACCTTCAGATCATGCTCTGCGGTTTTGGCTGCATAATCTGAATAAAACACTGTGCCTCGCATTAGTATCTGTGAGTCTTCAAAATCACTTTTTAGCTCCTCACAAAAGGCATTGATGCTTTTAACAAAGGAATCGGCACTGTTCAGGTTAAAACCGTTATCTTTAGTGACAAGGCAGATAAAATACCAGGTATTCTCTCCATCCTTTACACTTAAAATTCCGTTTGAGATTTTAAAGGCCTGATTTTCAGCTAAGGATGAGAATATACTTCGTGCAAGCAGTAGCGGATCAGAGTCAAGTTCTTTTTGACTTACTGACATAAAAGCAGAATAAACTGAGGCTAAAACCCATTTGATATAGCTTTTAGATTCTAATTTTTCACGGTTTTTAGGATCAAGAAAAGCAGTTTTATGTTCAAAGAGAAATCTGTGGAATTCCTGTTCATCCTCTTTTGAAACCATAGAAATGATGCTTTTAGTCTGAGGAAGAGTTTTAAGCTTTTCGATAAAAGAGTAGGCCGCCTTTGCAAAAGTGCTGTTGTCTTTTATTAAAAAAATAACCTGTCTGTCTATTCTTGAGGTGTAGGTATCAAGAATATCCTTAGAAACTGAGGTTTTTGTTTCAGATGGCAGTAAGGAGAGCACAGAGCTGTCTAGGGTGACACTTGATGCTCTAAAAAACAGGGCTGTAAAAAGTACAGCTAAAAGCAGCAAAAATGCAAGGGCACTTTTTTTATGGCTCAAGGTATGTTTTCTCCGTTTCACTAAGATTCGGGATCGTTTCAGTATGGTCAAAGTACCTCATAACCGTCTTGTCATCACTCATATCAACTATGCAGATCTTATTTAACAGGGTGTCCCCCTCAAGCTCTATGGACCTGAAAACCTTATTTAAAACATCCTCTTTTGGTGTGAGAGAAACTTTCCAGCCATCAGGATCTCCGCTTATGGTGGTATCAAAATACTTTTTGACATCCTCTGATCCTGTAAAGAGTTTTAAAATCATATTTGAGATTTCAAATACCATTGGATTTGACTCTCTTGTGATTTGCGTTTTTTCATCCTCTAAAAGCATAAAAAGTGCATTAGGGGTGATGATCATTTCCTGTTCAAAAGGCACGCTCTGACGTATCAGAACATTCTTCTTTTTTAGGATAATTACAGTACCTGAGCTTTTTAAAACTCTGTTCTGTGCTTTTAAGGTTTTCTCCTGTACATAGGAGGCCGAAAAGTCCTGCTTTTTGTAGATTCTCTGAATGTCTGAAAGCTCAAAGGCAAAAGCGCATTGTGCTCCTAAAAAAAGCAACGCAATAAGCAGTTTTCTAATCATTTTTAATCCTTTCAAGCTTTGCCATAACAGCTTTTTCGAGTGGCTCTGGGGTTTTGAATATAACCTCTTTAGTATTAACATCCATTGCCACCTGATGAGTACTTCCATAGGCACAAAGTACATCACCATCCTTAGCATATACCTCATAGGCGATAACTATTCTGCAGTCATACTCAACTAACATGGCATCTACTGTTAAGGCCTTGTCTGTAACCGAAAGCATGTTTCTGTACCTGCAGTTGCACTCTGTGATTGGAAGGGCAATTCCATCCCTCTTCATATGAGCGTAGCCATAGCCAAGCTCATCAAATAAGGCCTCACGGGCAAGCTCAAAGAACTTGATGTAGTTTCCGTGCCACACAACTCCCATTGCATCGGTATCATGAAAGGAAATCGGGAAGGTGCTTTTTTGTGAGAATAAAAATCTCGGTTTTTTATACATAATTATTCTTTTTCAAAGTAATCAAAGAAATTAAACCACTGATAAGGATACTCAAGGCAGAGTTTTTCAAGATAATCGGCATAGGACTGAACACATCTTTTAAGATCTTCATCCCGGCTTTTTCTGTTAATGACGACCTCTTTTGAAAAGTCTTTGCATACAATGTCAATAAGCCTGGTCTTTTCATTGTAAAGCCCAAAGATTAAAACTACAGGGCACTTTAAAATTGAGGAAAGGATAAACGGTCCTTTTGGAAAATAGGCCTTTCTTCCTAAAAAGTTAACTAAGACAACCTGATTGTCACGTTCTTTGCAAAGCTTAACCGGAATGCGATCTCCTGCTATTGCCACTATCTCTCCTCTGTCAGTTTTTTCCTTAAGCATGATGGCAGTATCAGGACCAAAGGAATTAGTAGAGATAATGTTTAAAGTTGCGCCTTCTGCTACAGAATTTAAAAGTCTGTTGAAGTTTTTTGCATGATCCGTGAAAAAAACAGAGTTGATAACGGCCATTTTGTTCTGAGTAAAAACAGCTCTTAAAGCCTCCACATCTCCTAAATGAGAGCAGATAAGAAGTCGTCCCTCATCCTTGTATCTGGCTATCTCATCCTCGCTGTTTTCCCTGTAGACTGCATCCTTGCCAAGTACAATTTTTCCCTGCCAGGCTCTAATCTTGTCAAGCATCATAAAAGCAAAGGATAAAAAATGTTTAAAGGAGGATAATCTTATGTCGCTCATGCCAAGCTCAAGGCGTCTTTTTCTTACTGCCAAAAGAAACTCTTTTGAGCATTCTCTCTGATTTTTGCTTACCAGATAGTAGACGCTCATAACAGGAATAAGCAGGAGCATAAAAAGGTATCTTCCACCGGCATTGTAAAACAGCATCATGAGTCTGATGCCATAGTAACCACCGGTCTTTTCCTTTTTCAAAGCCCAGTTTCTGTTCTTATCTTGCATTTCTTTTAAGCCTTAGAGGTAATGTTAGTAATGAAATAATACAAAGCTTAGTATGCATAAGCGAAATCATTAAATTATCCTTTGCCTTAAAGTTTGAAATTCCATCCTTAGGGTAGATAACCTTAGTTTCAAAAAAGCGGCATGGAACTCCGTTCCAGACTAATCTAACCAGGATCTCAATATCAAAATTCATACGGGAGCCAATTTTACTATGACTGATAACTCTGTTGGTTTTAATAACCGGATAGCTTCTAAAGCCTATCATGGCATCTTCGATCATGAAGGAAAGTGTTTCCACATGAACGAAAAAATTGGTGATCTTACGGCCTATCACTCTTGAGCGCGGGGCAGAGGCATCATATACCGGTTTGCCTGAGATTACACAGTCTGGATATTTCTCACTTAAGCATATAAGCTTATCAAGATCAGAAAGATTATGCTGACCGTCTGAATCAATCTGTATGACGTGGGTATAGCCTTTTTCATGAGCATAACTTATGCCTCTTGATACACTTCCTCCTTTACCAAGATTTTTTTCATTTTTTAAAAGTGTAACAAAAGGGTGTAGGCTTACGCACTTTGCAAGCAGCTCAGCCTGGCTCCTCTCATTGCCATCATCAATGACAACCGTATCAAAGCCTGTTTTAGTAAGACCTTTGAGAACCTCATTAAGTGTATCTGCATGTCTGTAGCAGGGAATAACAATCAGATATCTGTTCATAGTATTCTGATTTTTCCTGTGCTTGCTTTATTCTGAGCCCCATTACCTAAGGCGCCAAAGAAATAGTCAAAACTTACATTTTTTTTATCTGAATTAAGTTTAAGGCATAAGGTAACTGTGTCATTTGGAAGAATAGGACTTACAAATTTGACCACAGGAAAAGCATTATTAGTCTCAACGCTAAAAATCTCACGGGCAAATTCAATGGCAATCCCCAGCTGCACTACTCCTGGCAGCAGTGGCTGATTTGGAAAATGTCCTGAAAAATATGGATAATCTGGACTAAAGGTCATTTCAATTAAAGCGGTGAGCTCATCAGGACGTTTAACGACGCAGTTGTCAGGTCTAATCATTGAAAAGCTCCTTTAATTCACTTAATACCTTTTTACCCATGCTGTTAACAGGGATCTCTCTTACCACTCTTATATAGCGGGGTACTGCAACAGCTATCATTTTTGTCTTTAGACTAGCCTTAAGTGCCCTTAGATAGGTTGAGCGCGACTCACTGTCAAAGGCGTCAATAAGACAGCTATCCACACTAAGAACAAGTCCGATTCTCTGTGCTCCATGCTTTATGACAGGAAGGGCCACGCAGTCTTTTACTCCTTTAAACTCTCTTACATAGGTTTCAATCATGTCAAGGGAGATCCTGTTTTCTTCAATTTTGACCACACGATCTTTTCTGCCTTCAACTCGGAATTTATCAGAGCTGAAAACCAGTTTGTCGTCAATTTTAAACTTTTTGTCTAAAAGCGGAGAGAACAGGTAGAGCGTATCATTTATGTTTTTGAAATGAACTCCCTCAAAAGGGGTATACAAAGTCTCATCATCCACAATCTGCCTGTGGGCCATAAAGCTTGTTTCAGTACTGCCATAGATTTCAGTAACCCTGCAGCCGCACCAGTTAAAATAATCTAAAGCTGAGGAAAGCTCAAGACTGCTGCCAGCAGAGAGGGTAAAGACAATTTTTGGAGCTTTGAGCTTGGTGTCAATTCTCTTTAGAAAAGCAGGGGAGGAAACAAAGATGACCTCTGTGTCCTCATTAAAACTGTCGCACAGCTGTTCATGATAGCGGATAAAATGTGAGTCTAAGGGAATGCCTGACAGGAGAGGCATCATTATCCTGAAAGTCATACCATAAACATGATATGGTGGTACGGAGGCTGCAACCACCGGATTTTTGCACTCTGCAAAGCTTTTGGTGAAGATTTTAAGATGAGGAACGTCATTCTGAAGCATCCTTAAGGTCTTTTCAATCTTTTTGCTTTTACCTGTTGAGCCTGAGGTGTAAAAGATAATCTTTGAATTCTCATCTAAAACAGGCGTAATTGAGGCATCATGATTAAATTTTGGGATCTGATCCACCTCAAAAGGTTTAAAGCTTTTGAACAGTTCCCCTACACTAAAAACTGTAACAGAATCAGACTGAAGCTTCTCATCTGTAAAGACAGCATCAAACTCACCGCTTAATTCCTCAAGTCTTGACTGATTTAACTTTCCGCACAAAACCGGGATCTTTTTTGCATAAAAGACGGCACTCATACAGATAACAAGATATAAGGCATCCTCAACACTTATGGCAATCCTTGAAGCTTTCTGCATCTGCAAAAAAACAGACAGAGATTTTACCGCGAGCTTAAGATCATAAAGTCTATAAGGCACTTCATTGCGGTAGGCAATAATCTCTGAAGGAGAGCGATCAGAGTATATTGCCTCGTGTACTGTATAGGTTTTAATGTTCATTTATTACAACTGTTTTAAAACTATCCAAGTATGAGTAGATCTCAACATTCATTTTGTCTCTGATTTTTTGAGTACTTTTGAGTATTGCTTGAGAATAGCATGAAACAACTTTTTCCAAAATAAATTTTTACATAC
>JBJEWX010000114.1:0-2587 GCA_051885275.1 Succinivibrio sp.
CCAATCAGAAGCCTCAGATGGCTCTGCAGATGCTTCAGGAAAGCTAAGCTATATACTCAAACTCCATATCATAAGGCAGCCAGATCTGGCTGCCGTTTCTTTTCTAAAGCTCTTTTTCCCTAAACAATATAAAACAATGCTTTCATGATACAATAGGGTGTCATTTTTATGAGGATTGCTAATGGCTCAGTTCATTTACACAATGAATAGGGTGGGCAAGATTGTTCCCCCTAAACGTCAAATTTTAAAAGATATTTCATTATCATTTTTCCCTGGCGCTAAAATCGGCGTGCTGGGTTTAAATGGTGCCGGTAAATCAACCCTTATCAAGATCATGGCTGGTGTTGATACTGATTATGAGGGAGAGGCAAGACCTCAGCCTGGTATCAAAATCGGTTATCTGCCACAGGAACCAGTACTCGATCCTGAAAAAACTGTAAAAGAAGTAATTGAAGAATCTTTTGTTGAAGTATCAAATGCCCTCAAAAGACTCGATGAGGTATACGCTGAATACGCTGATGAGAATGCGGATTTCGATGCTCTGGCAAAAGAACAGGCAAAACTTGAGGCTATAATGCAGGCTCATGACGGCCACAATATTGAAGTTCAGATTGACAAGGCCTCTGATGCCTTGAGACTTCCTCCATCAGACAGAAAAATCAAGGTTCTCTCAGGTGGTGAGAGACGCAGAGTCGCCTTATGCAGACTGCTGCTTGAAAAACCTGATATGCTCCTGCTTGATGAGCCTACCAACCACCTTGATGCTGAATCTATTGACTGGCTTGAACAGTTCCTGCATCAGTACCCAGGTACTGTTGTTGCAGTAACCCACGACAGATACTTCCTTGACAATGTCGCCGGCTGGATCCTTGAGCTTGACCGTGGCGAGGGTATCCCTTGGGAAGGTAACTACTCAAGCTGGCTTGATCAGAAGGATAAACGTCTTCAGATTGAAGAAAGCACCGAATCTGCCCGTCGCCGTTCCATTGAACGAGAGCTTGAGTGGGTTCGTCAGGGCGCAAAGGGCCGCCATGCAAAATCTAAAGCACGTCTTGCAAGATTTGAAGAACTCTCATCGGTTGAATATCAGTCAAGAAATGAAACCAACGAACTGTATATTCCGCCAGGGCCTCGCTTAGGTGATACAGTTCTTGAGGTTAATAACCTGTGCAAAGCATATGATGATCAGGTTTTAATTGATGATCTGTCATTTATTCTGCCTAAGGGTGCCATCGTCGGTATCATAGGACCTAACGGTGCCGGTAAGTCTACTCTGTTTAGAATGATAACCGGTATTGAGAAGCCTGATTCTGGCTCTGTAAAGCTAGGCGAAACCGTTGTTACCGCCTATGTAGAACAGTTCCGCGATCAGATGAAGAACGAGAACACTGTTTATGAGGAAATCTCTCAGGGACAGGATATTCTCAGAGTAGGCAGCTATGAAATTCCATCCAGAGCCTATATCGGCAGATTCAATTTCAGAGGAACTGATCAGCAGAAACGTGTAGGTGATCTGTCCGGTGGTGAAAGAGGCCGTCTGCAGCTTGCAAAACTTCTGCAGGTTGGTGGCAATCTGCTGCTGCTTGACGAGCCTACTAATGATCTTGATGTGGAAACTCTGCGCGCTCTTGAGAATGCTCTTTTAGAATTCCCAGGCTCTGCCATGGTGATCTCACATGACCGCTGGTTCCTCGATCGTATAGCAACCCATATCCTCGACTACGGTGATGAGGGTAAGGTAACCTTCTTTGAGGGTAACTATACGGAATATGAAAGCTGGAAGAAGGCAAATCTTGGAGAAGATGCTATGCCTCACCGCTTAAAGTTCAAGAAAGTTACCAAGTAACCAAAAAGCTCCCGTTTTTGGGAGCTTTTTCATATGGTTAATATCTTCTGGTTAAATGCCTGTACAAATAATATGCAGGAGGTTTTGCACTCTCTTTTGTAATTGCAAATCCTGCCTTTTGCGCTGTTCTTAATGCTTTGATATTGTCATAGGCTGCAAGCGTCGATATCCCGTCAAGATACCCGTCATCATAGCAGGAGGCTGAATACTGTCTTAACTTGACACCAATTCCCCTGTCCTGAAACTGATGAGCAACTCCAACATATAACTCATGGATCACCTTCAGATTAGCTTCTGCAGGTTCAAAAAAGAACAGATCATAACCAATGAGATTGTCATTACTGTCAACTACCACACTGATTAGCTCTTTTGCTCTGAATCGGTACAGCCAGCTAAGCCATGGAAGAAGAGGCTTTCTGAACAGAGCTAAATGCATATTCTCTATCAGCTTTAAATACTTTACATCTCCCCTTTTATAGGTAAGACCATCCTCCGTTTTAACAAGATCTCGCCTTATTCCCTTAGAGCGCCTCATATTGTAGTGGATATACTTAAGCCGGACGGATTTCTCCACAAGTTCATGCAATATCTGCATTTTGCTTCTCCTAAGTCTGCACTATTCTAGAGCAAAAACTCATTTTTTTTCATTGCTTGCTTTATCACAAGGTTCTTTCTAAATTATAGTTATCAAATCAGTTTTTAACAAATATCGGGGACAATATGAAATTTACCAAAAATGCC
>JBJEWX010000115.1:0-2584 GCA_051885275.1 Succinivibrio sp.
TGGAATCTATAGTTGTTGAAACCGCCGTGATGCGAGACCCGCACGTCCGGTGGTGGGAGAGGGGCGAGCCTAAACTCCCCCTACTCGATTAGAAATTCTTTTCCATTGATCTCTGAACTAGCTTTAGTTCATGTCGGTCAATCTTGATATAGCTGTAGTGTGATTTCCACATGCCAAGACCAAGTCGGTAAGTTTTCTCACCAAAGGCGTCCTTCTCTCCTCCGTAGATATGGAAATGTCCATGTATCAGAATTTTGCAGTTTGTATTTTTTAGCAATAGCGCACCTGCTTCCTTTACTATCGGATCTGATAGAGATAGCATTGTTTCTCTTGAAGCCTGCTCTTTTTGACTTTTTAGCCTGATCTTTTTAGCTACAGATTCTCTCCAGGAAAGTGGCAGAGCCATAAAAACGTATTTGGCTAACCTGTTCTGTGTAAGATTTTTGAATTTTTGATAGGACTTGTCAGACAGGCACAACTGATCGCCGTGCAAAAGTAAAGCCTTCCCATCTGGGGTTTGTAAGGAGTAGTAGTCTCCAATAAGCTTCATTCCAAAAAATTCAGCAGACTTCTCATCCATAAGGAAGTCTCTGTTGCCTCTTTGAAATAAAGTTGCTACGCCTCTTTTTTTTGCATCTAAAACAATATTGCGGATTTTTTGCTGAAAAGGTGAGTTTTTATCTAGACCAACAAAAAAGTCAAACATGTCACCAGCAATTATCAGTCTGTCATTGAGGTACAGATTGTTGTAGAAATTAGCAAAAGCATTTGTCAGAATCGGCTTATGTTCGGACAGGTGAAGATCTGCAATAATGAAAGTGGACATAAACAGAAGATCCAAATAATAAAAAGCGGGTCAGGTAGACCCGCTGTTGCTTATCTTTTAATTTGAAATCTGAGCATCAAGAATTTCGATTGTCTCAACAGGGACATCCTGATAGTAGGAAACAGTTGTAGTCTTTGATTTTTCAATCTTGTCAACAACTTCCATTCCAGAAACTACTTTTCCGAAAACGCAGTAACCCCAGCCCTGAATATCCTTAGATTTGAAGTTTAGGAAACTGTTATCAACGGTATTTATAAAGAACTGAGCTGTTGCAGAATGAGGATCCTGAGTTCTTGCCATGGCAATAGTGCCTCTATCATTCTTTAAACCGTTGTCAGCTTCATTCTTAATTGGAGCATTTGTCTGTTTCTGTGACATATCAGCAAGTAAGCCACCGCCCTGGATCATGAATCCTTTGATTACTCGATGAAAAATAGTTCCCTTATAGAAACCTGATTTTACGTATTCTTCAAAATTCTTTGCAGTAACAGGTGCTTTCTCGTAGTCAAGTTCAATAACAATGTCGCCAAGAGTTGTTTTTAATGTAATCATAATTTTTCCATGTAATCTGATTGATAAATATGCATATATTTTAACAGGCAAAAACTATTTTTTACATATTGAGGACTGCATCCTTGTTCAAAATAAAAGTTTTTGCACATAAAAATACGCGATTCGTTTAATTATCCATGAATGATTTCTCTCAATTTGGTATGATCTAAAGCTAGTAATTAAGTCAGAATTAAAAGAGAAGAAAATGCTGAAAATCTATAACACTCTCACAAGAAACAAGGAAGAATTCAAGCCAATAAATCCAGGAAAGATTGGAATGTATGTCTGTGGCGTCACAGTATATGATTTATGCCATATAGGCCACGCAAGAACCTTCGTGAACTTTGATGTGATTGTAAGATACCTAAGATATTCAGGATATGATGTTCAGTATGTCAGAAATATCACTGACATTGATGACAAGATCATCAAAAGGGCAAATGAAAGAGGCATTGAGGCCAAGGCGCTAGCTGAGCAGTTTATAGTTGAGATGCATAAGGACTTTGATTCTCTCTTCATAACCCGCCCTGATATAGAACCTAAGGCTACAGAGAATATTGATGAGATTATTGCAACTGTACAGAAACTTATTGATAACGGCAATGCCTACATTTCTGACAATGGTGATGTTGTGTTCAATATCGATTCATTTAAGGATTATGGCCGTTTATCAGGACAGAAACTAGAGGAGCTGCAGGCTGGAGCTAGAATCGAGATAGCAAAGAACAAGCACAATCCTATGGACTTTGTGTTATGGAAGATGTCAAAACCAGGGGAGCCATCATGGAAATCTCCATGGGGAGAAGGTAGACCTGGTTGGCACATAGAGTGTTCTGCTATGAACAGTAAATACCTTGGCAATGAGTTTGATATTCATGGTGGTGGCTCTGATCTGATCTTCCCTCATCATGAGAATGAGATCGCACAGAGTTGCTGTGCAAACCACACTCCATATGTTCATTACTGGATGCACTCTGGAATGGTAATGATCAATGAAGAGAAAATGTCAAAATCTCTAAATAACTTCTTTACCATCAGAGATGTTCTCAAGTCATATGATGCAGAGACCATTCGTTTCTTCCTTCTATCAGGACAGTACAGAAGTCCTTTAAATTACTCTCAGGAAAACCTAGATAAAGCCAGAGCTGGATTAAACAGACTTTATACTGCTTTAAGAGATACTCCTCCTACTCAGATAGAGCTTGG
>JBJEWX010000116.1:0-11916 GCA_051885275.1 Succinivibrio sp.
AATTTGAAAGTCTAATACTGTTTATATCTATCATAACAGTCACCAGGAAAAATTAATTGCGCAAAATTCAAGAATAGCCTCAATTATATCATGCAACAGAATATTCATACTAAAGTGATGTAAATAAGGATTGTAAATATGGATTGTAAATATTAGTGGAGAAGTACTTTAGTGATAATGAAAAGGAATCTGTAAAAGGGCGTTGCAATTTTTAAGATGAAATTTTTTTGTGAAAATGCCAGGGCATTGCTTAATAAGACAGATAAATATAACTGGTAGCAGCAATAAATAAGGTTTACAGAGAGTATCAGAGTAAAAAACGCCTTTGTTTATTTCTGTTTCAAAAAAAAGTAAGATCTGCATATAAAAGTAGATCGGCATTATAGAGTTTGACTATGATTTTTGAATCAGAGCAGGTTGTCTGGAAATTAAAAAGCGGGGTTAGGCTGCCAAACGGGCCTAAGAATGATTCAGAGTCCCTAGAATCAGAGGCAGAAAAACCTCAAACAGCTAAGGATATTTCAAAGCCTGCAGCTTTCCTCATCAGCGGTAATACCTCAGCAAAAGAGCAGAGTCTTAAGTCTCAGAGTGAAGCGCAGTCTTTGAAGGCTCAAAGTCAGACGGATAACGGCTCTGCCATAAATGAGGCTGTATCTTGTATAAAGATATCACAGCCAAAAGGAGAACTGTCTGAGGAGACAAAGAGCAAGGAAGCTTTGAACAATAGTGCGCAAAATGCGGTTTTAGCAGATGGCAGAAGGGTTGATCCTGCACTTTTTGACAAGGCTTCAATTGAGATGCCCAAGTGGGCCACACTTCCATACAGTCTGAGAAAGAAAAGAGCAGATGTGTTTGTAAAGCTCTCCTCAAAGGAAGATTTTGTTGAAAGTCTTGTAAATTATCTAAAGACAAAAAATATTGATGTAAAAGCTTATGATGAGACGGTGAACTATCTGCCAAGTGACATACTTCTTTTAGACAGAACCGATCCTGTAAGACAGGGTACGGTTATTGTGCTGACTGAGGGTAAAAGGGCAGTATGGAACGCTCTGCTAAGAGAATTTGGAGACAGACTCAAATGATAGCTAAAGAACGCTTTTACGTAAGAGTCTTAACTTCAGAGGACATAGGGCTGCTTGCTGATATTGAAAAAATTGAGCTTAGAACCCAGAAAAACGCCTGGTCCGGGCAGTCACTTGTGGAATGTTTTTCTGACAGCTACATCCTCCTTGGCCTTTTTGATGTAAATAAACTTATAGGTTTTTCTTTAATTTACAACACCCGTTTTACAAATGATCTTTTAACCATAGGGGTTGATCCTGACTACCAGGGGAGAAAACTTGGCGCCATGCTTCTTGAGAAAACCCTTGAGATGGCAGTTGAAACTGGCGATGAGGAATGCTTTTTAGAGGTTAGGGTAAGCAACAAGATTGCCATAAATTTATATACCAGATATGGCTTTAAAAAGGTGGGCATAAGAAAAGAGTACTATAATCCCGTTGGAAATGAGCCTGCGGAGGATGCCTATACTATGAGCCTTGTCAATATCAGAGAACAGCTTGATAAAATGAAGCAATCCTAGAGCATACAAGCTTTCTGGCTAATAAACTCATATCCGTGTCACAGGGCATTTTCAGCCTGAGGTTTTAAAAGACAATCTTATAAGAAATTTTTTCACTTCTTTTTTCAAAGAAATTTACCCAAAGAGGTCTTAAGGCCGTCTGTTTTTATTTTTCTTTTAAAATTTAAACGGTTACATAGGATTTGTGCACTAAATCAATGCGATCCCGTTTCAGCCTGAAAATAAAAAAAAATAAAAAATTTCCTTAAATATCAATAAATAGATAGTAAAAAGTGTAATAAAGATATCAAATTTACTTATTTTTACATCAAAGGCATATAGAAAACTTAATTTAAAAACTATAATACAGTAGTAACTAACTGAGACTTTTGTCTTGATTAATTTATTCTAATTAGGCCCCATGTATGTGAGGCTTTTTATTAACAGGGAAATGCGATGCTTATAGGTATTCCTAAAGAGAGTCTGCACGGTGAGACCAGAGTTGCTGCAACTCCAGACACTGTTGGCAAACTTCTAAAATTAGGCTTTGAGATTATCGTTCAAAGCAATGCTGGTGCTCTTGCAAGTTTTGATGACTCTGCATATGAGAAAGCTGGTGCAAAAATTGGTAAGGAAAAGGATGTCTGGTCTGCAGATATCGTTTTCAAATTAAATGCTCCAACCGATGCTGAAATTCAACTGATGCATGAAGGCCAAACTCTTGTAAGTTTTATCCGTCCTGCACAGAATCCAGAGCTGGTTGAGAAGCTTAACGCAAAGAAAGTTACAGTTCTTGCAATGGATATGGTGCCACGTATTTCCCGTGCACAGTCTCTTGATGCCCTTTCATCAACTGCTAACATTTCTGGCTACCGTGCTGTTATTGAGGCAGCTCATGCCTTTGGCAGATTCTTCACAGGTCAGGTAACCGCCGCAGGTAAGGTTCCACCTGCAAAGGTTCTGGTTATCGGCGCTGGTGTTGCAGGTTTGGCTGCAATTGGTACAGCTCACTCTTTAGGCGCTATTGTTCGTGCTTTTGATACCCGTTTAGAGGTAGCCGATCAGATCAAGTCAATGGGCGGTGAGTTCTTGCGTCTCGACTTTAAGAATGAGGATGGCGGCTCATCAGACGGTTATGCAAAGGTAATGTCAGACGAGTTCATCAAGGCTGAAATGGAACTGTTTGCAAAACAGTGCAAGGATGTTGATATCATCATTACCACTGCTGCAATTCCAGGCAAGAAAGCTCCTCTTCTTATCAACAAGGACATGGTAGCTTCAATGAAGGCCGGCTCTGTAATCGTTGATCTTGCAGCTGCAACAGGCGGTAACTGTGAAGGTACAGTTGCAGGTGAGGTTATCACCACCCCTAACGGCGTAAAGATGATTGGTTATACCGATCTTGCAGCCCGTCTTCCAGCTCAGTCTTCACAGCTTTACTCAACAAACCTTGTAAATCTGATGAAGTTATTATGCAAGAACAAGGATGGTCTTATTGATGTAAACTTCGAAGACGTTGTTCTTCGCAACATGACTGTAACTAAGGATGGAGATGTAACCTTCCCTCCTCCAAAGATCAGCGTTTCTGCTGCTCCTCAGGCAAAACAGGAGGCTGCTCCTGCCAAGGTTGAGCCAAAGAAACCAAATCCAGCCTTAAAGATTGCCGCCTTAGCTGCAATTGTGGTTGCATTTATGTTAATTGGTGCCTTTGCTCCTGAGAAGTTCCTCCCACACTTCACAGTATTCGTATTAGCATGCGTTGTAGGTTACTACGTGGTATGGAATGTTTCACATTCTCTGCATACTCCGCTTATGTCTGTAACTAACGCAATTTCAGGTATTGTGGTAGTAGGTGCGATGGTTCAGATCAGTAATTCTGTTCTCATCGGTATTCTTGCATTCATTGGTGTTTTACTGGTATCTATCAATATCTTTGGTGGATTTGCTGTAACCCGCCGTATGCTGGCAATGTTCAGAAAACAGCAGTAGAGTAGGTAAGGAGATAATTTAATATGCTAGGTTTAACTCATATGGCCTACATTCTTGCAGCGCTTTTATTCATCATGGCGCTTGCAGGTTTATCAAAGCAGGAAACTGCAAAGATGGGCTGTCTGTCAGGTATGGTAGGTATGGCAATCGCTCTGGTTGCCACTTTTGCCCACGTTGATTCTGCTGTAGGTATTGTTGCAATTGTTCTTGCAATGGCTGGCGGTGCTGTAATCGGTATCTATGTTGCCCGCAAGGTGCAGATGACTCAGATGCCTGAGCTTATTGCATGTCTTCACAGCTTTGTAGGTTTAGCTGCAGTTTTAGTTGGCTTTAACAGCTACATCAAGATGGGTGTAACCCCACCTGCAACCTGCACTGTTTCTACAGACGGCTCACCTGAGGAGGTATTAAATGCCTTATCAGCATGCAAAGATGCAGTAGAGCACGCTGTTAGCGTTACCGCAGCTGAGCTTAACACTGAGCTTGTTGAAATCTTTTTAGGTATCTTCATCGGTGCTGTAACCTTCACTGGCTCTATTGTTGCTTATGGTAAGTTAAATGGTACCTACAAGCTGCGTATCTTTAAGTCAGCTCCATTAACCCTACCATTTGGCAATGCCTTAAACTTAGGTGCTCTTGTAGTATCCTTCCTGCTGTTAATCTGGTTCCTTGCAGCTGACAATGCTCCTGCCTTCCCTCTTTTAGCTATGACTGTGATTGCCCTGTTATTCGGTATTCACCTGGTAGCTGCAATTGGTGGTGCAGATATGCCTGTTGTTATCTCAATGCTGAATTCATACTCAGGTTGGGCTGCCGCAGCCTCAGGCTTCATGCTGAACAACGATCTTCTGATTGTTACAGGTGCTCTGGTTGGCTCTTCAGGTGCTATTCTGTCATACATTATGTGTAAGGCTATGAACCGTTCCTTCATCTCTGTTATTGCCGGTGGCTTTGGTAATGCACCTGCTGCTGAGAAGAAAGAGGAGGAAATGGGTGAGTACAGAGAGCTTAAGGCAGCAGAGGTTGCTGATTTATTAAAGAACTCAAGCTCAGTTATCATTGCTCCAGGTTATGGTATGGCTGTGGCTCAGGCTCAGAATGCCGTTGCATCTCTTACCGAGAAGTTAAAGGCCCGCGGAGTTGAGGTTCGCTTTGCTATTCACCCTGTAGCAGGCAGACTTCCAGGTCACATGAATGTTCTTTTAGCAGAGGCTAAGGTTCCATACGATATCGTATTTGAAATGGACGAAATCAATGATGATTTTGAGAATACTGATACCGTACTTGTTATCGGCGCTAACGACACCGTAAACCCAGCCGCTTCTGAAGATCCTTCAAGCCCAATTGCAGGTATGCCTGTTCTTGAGGTATGGAAGGCCCGCAACGTTGTTGTATTCAAGCGTTCAATGAACCCAGGTTATGCTGGTGTTCAGAACCCTCTGTTCTTCAAGGAAAACGCATCAATGTGCTTTGGTGACGCTAAGAAGACAGTTGAGGATATCGTTTCAAATCTCTAAGCTAAGTTAGAGTTGCTATATCCCCTGTGGTGAAAATCATGGGGGATTTTTTTTAATTTCCCCAATATCTTAGGCACAATCCATTCCAAAAATCAGCATATTTATGCCCCTTTTTTATAAAAGCAGGCTTTATCAAATCCCATTTATTAAAGCCTAAATTTGATCTGTGTCAAAATATGAGAACAATATTGAAATTAAGATTAAAGATTAACTCAATAAAAGTCGATAAGAGGATAGACAAGGTGAACTGTAGGTATACACACCTGTCAAGGAGAGATTATGGCAATTGATTCAAGTGCATTAACCAGTATAAATAATGCCATTGACAGCTATTCAAATGACAAGAGCAGCTATAAAGATAAAATTAACAGACAGCTCAATGATCACGTAAGTGATCTTTCAAAAAAAGCGGCATTAGCTGCAGGACAGAGCAGATATCAGGCCGCTTTTGAAGAGAAAATGAAGCTTGCCAACGGTTCAAAAGATACTGTTGAAATCAGCAGTGACTCACTTGAGGCTTTAAAGAAATACAACTCAAACCGCAATGAGGCAACTGATGCAAATAAAACCTCATCATCAAGTGGCTACACCTATGATTATCAGGCAATAAAGAAAAAGAATCTTGAGAATCTTGCGGCTATAGAGAAGGATGTTGCAGCCCGCTATGGCAAAAAGCAGGTGGCTGAGCCTGATACAAAAAACACCGAGACTACCGCCTCCTCTGATGTGACAGCAGCTACCTCAACTGGCACTTCTTCAGTTAAGGAAAACATCGATACTCAAAAGAGCAGCAGCACTGAGTATGGATATGATTATTCTTCTGTAAAAGAGCAGGATAAGCCAGATTCTGCAACCACACAAAGTGAGGTTAATGCTCAGTACTCAGGAAAGAACAGTCCTGACAGCATTGTAGGGTAAGGCTTTTTATTAAAACTTAATTTTAAAGAGAGTCAGATTATTCTGCCTCTTTGTTGCTCTTTAGGATAACCCAGGCACAGGGACTTTTTCCTGCAACGCATTTGCCAGAGCTTACAATAACCTTTGCAATATCTGCAGAGGTTTTAATGGCGATCATAGAGGTTACATTAGACTCAAGTTTCTGTGTGGCCTCTTCAGCATTTATTGAGATTATCCGGTCTCCCATCCTGACTTTGTCACCAATCTTAACATGAGATCTTAGACCTTTACCTGTAAAGCTGTCAGTACCTATTCCGTAGGTTACGTATATCTCAATTCCATTTTCAGATCTGATGGCAAAAGCATTGTTTGATGCGATAAGTCTTGTGATAGTGCCGTCGCATGGGGCTACAATGGAGTCTGAGCCTGGAATAAAGGCAATACCATCCCCAATGAGCTTTTCTGATATCACAAGATCGGGAACATCCTCAAGAGTAATGATTGTGCCGCTAACAGGAGCATATAGCTCAAGATCAGCATCATTTTTAGCTTCCTGGCTGAACTCATCCTGTTTCTTAAAGAAAGAGAAAAATCCCATAATATATCCTATCTATAAATTGTTGATGATGTCAGTAAGATCAGATCCTGAATAGGTACTCATTACTTTATCATACAGCTTCTGGTCAAAAGCCGGGTTGATGTCCTTTTCAAGATTGAGTCTCTCAATTACCGCCTGAAGTCTTGCAATATTGTAGGTTCCCGTCACAAGATAGGTAACTCCAAGCTTATAGAAAAACGGCATGAGTTCTGCTCTTGAGGCAAAGCGTCCGGCTACTCCAAGATGAGCTCCTGCCTCATGTGCAGCTTTTGCTGCCATCACAATCATTTTGGCTAAAACAGGCGTGAAAGCCTTGTCAGGAGGACATGGAGCTGAGGCGTACTCAGCAAGAGAGCTTGTGCCTATGATCATCATTGAGCCTTTGCTTGCAATCTCAGGGGCAAGCAGAACCGCAGCGGGAGTCTCTATCATAAAGCTTAGCTCCATTTTTCCATGAGAAATACCACTCTCATCCAGCTCTTTGATACAGTCACAGGCAAGTCTGATTAAATAGTCTTTTTCGGAAATCTTTGTGACCAGAGGGAAAACAATGGTAATGCAGCGCTGTGCACTGGCTCTTAAAAGAGCTCTGATTTCCTTTTTTAAAAGAGCACTGCCGACGTTTGCACCATAGCCTTTGAGTGGTCCGCACTCGTCAACTCTAAGATTGAACATAGGTTTTTTGTCATCGGCAAAGTCAAAGGTTCTTGCAGTAATAGGGGCGTTAGCTTTAATTTTTGAGAAGATGTTATAGAAGCATTGGGTCATTTCATCCTCATTAGGCTCGGTATTTGAGGATAGAAATAAGAATTCTGAACGCAAAAGTCCTAAACCGTGCTTTTTGATAAGCTCATTACTCTCCTGTCCAATTGCACCTACCGCACAGGCAATTGTAAGATTTAAAAGAGACTCATCATTGATCTGATCGGTATACATATCCTGTCTTGAAATAAGACTGTCAATAATATCCTCGGCAGGTTCAACAATTACAATTGAGGAGTTGGCATCCACCATAACTGTAGTTTCATTGCTGATGGTGGTGGCATCAAAAACACTAAATACGGAAGGAATATTCAGTTCTCTTAAAACCACACCAAGATGGCCTGAGTCATGACCGCCTTCAAGAACAACTCCCTTGATGTGTTTTGTATCAAGAGACAGAAGCTGAGCTGGGGTAATATTCTTTGAAATTAAGATAACATCGTGGGTAATTTCAGGAAGTTCAAGCTGGCTGTTCTGGCTGTGCTCAAGAGTATGGATAAACTCATTTACCACTGAGATAAGCTCGTCCTTATCATTTTTAAGATCAACATTGTGACCAAAGAAGGCATCAAGATTACCTAAAAGTATCTTGCTTGCGGCAATGCTTGCAGAGTTGCCTTTTTCAATTAGCGGAATAATTTCTTTTTTATTGTCGAAAGAGGTAATAAAGCCTGCAGCAGCACCGAAGAGATCACGCAGGGTATCTTTTGCAGGATTTCCAATCTGTCTTAGTTTCTGGGCAAAAAGAGCAGATTTTTTGTTAAATCTTTCAATTTCCGCATCAGTGTCATAGGCAAAAAGTTCATCATCCTGAAATAAAGACTTCTGCTTTGACAGCACTAAAGCAGGTGCCACACTGATACCTTCGCTTATTGATATTCCTGTGAGGGTGTACATTTTGATCTTTACCTCTATAGAGAATAGTTTTTCTGAAGTTCAATATAGTACTTTGTACCTGCACATACAGCAGCAGGCGGAATAATTAGATTAAGAATCGGCACTGCAAGAAGGATTGCAATCATAGCCCCCAGGGTGAATGAGGGGATAAAGTTTCTTTTAAGATCAGACTGCATGCTGTTAAAGGAGATCTTATGATTGTCATAGGCATAATCTGCGTACTGAATGCAGCCCATCCATGAGGTCAGCATAAACCAGCACAATGGGGCGACGATATTTATTACAGGAATAACAGTTATAAGCAGGCACAGCAGGGCTAAAGGAATAAAAAACAGCTGTTTTCTGCACTCTCGTCTGATAATTCTTGGGATATCCTTTATGATATCTGTAAAGCCCATGTCATCACCCCTGGTGCCGTTGAGCATATTCTCAACTTTATCAGCAAGAAGACCATAAAATGGGGACGCAATTATGGTTGCAACGGTAGAGAATATATAACAGCTCAAGGCAAAGATGGTAATTGCCAGTAATGCTGTAACAATATAGGCAATAAAGACAAGAAAGTCAGGGAAGCTCTCAAAAAGACTGAATATAAGAGGCTTTATATAGGAGTACAGGGCATAACCGCACAGTGAAAGCAAAATCAGATTGATAATTACAGGAATGATTAAATACAAGCGGCACTGTGGGCTTAAAGCAATTCTAATTCCTAAGGCAAAGAACGATACAGCCTGGGAAAACCCGATTTTATCATGCTTAATTTCACGCATAAGCTTCTCCTTACATCATACTAGTATCATAGCATTCAAATGCAGTTAATTCATTATCAGAAGCAGTGATTATGATAAGGAGTCATATGATTTAGATATGCAAAGTAACCTGCAGATTATAAGTAATGTTCTATTATTTTAGGATTGGCCTATTTATATTTAATTCATTACTGAATTTTAGGATTCAGGATTAACTAAAAAGCAGTAAATAAAAAAGTACAAGACCTCATAGATAAACAGATCATTTGATATGAATAAACTGCTAACTTATTAATAACTCTAGTTTTTTGCAGTTCAATATTAACGAAAGAACCGCATTTATTAGTCGATTTTTAGTCAAAATCGAAATGCAAAAGTTGAGTAATTAACATTTTTAGATTTTCATAACCACTCCTTCTTAGTTGATCTCAATTTTTACTTGTTTAGGCGGATTACTGATTTATCGCATGATACACAAACGCCAAACTCATACAGCACATGATATAATCAGATAGTTACTTATGGGGTATTGACTGATGATCATTTGGAGAATGAGATGACACTTAACGATTCTAGCTCACTGATTTTAATTGTTGGTGCCATCGCAATTTTAGCTTTTGTTGTACATGGATTGTGGTTTTCTGGGCGCAGTATTAACAGAAAACTTGTAAAGTCCTCAAAAGAAGATCAGGAAATAGCAAACTCAACAGCTGTAGGCAAGGTTAGAATTGTTAAGCCAAATGAATTTGAAAACGAAAAAGAGAGCATTGAGGACAGTGCTCCATCAAAATCAGAAGGCATAGCAACTTCAAAGATTGAACCTAAGGTAACCATATCTTCTGATTTGACCTTAACACAGGATGAAGATCCTGAGGGTACCTATGAGCTTAACCTTTATGCGGCAAACGGAAGAGCCTATAGAGGTCTTGATCTTGAGGAGCTGTTTAAGGGATATGGTTTTGTTAGAGCAGAGCAGAATCTTTTCTGTGTATATGAGCCAGTATCTGACACTCAGCAAAATGTAGTTTTCAGGATCTGTTCCCTTGAGGCGCCTTACTCATTTCCTGTAAATATGGAGAACTACACAACCAATTCACTTGCACTGTATATGCAACTTCCGGAAAAGGGAAAATGCTTTGTTTACTTTAAGGCTATGAGAATTGCCGCAAAATGCTTAATTGATCATCTAGGCGGAGTAATCTGTGACAATAATAACAGAGAGGTGACCGAAGAGAAGCTTGATCAGATAGAGCAGCTGCTTAAGAAATACGACAGGTCTGAAGATTAAGGAGTAGTCTATGTCAGGAGAGGAAACAAAACAGGAGTACCGCAAACTTGTAGATACTCTAAACAGATATGCAAAAGCATATTATGTTGATGATGAGCCATTAGTTCCTGACAGTGAATATGACCGACTCTACAGGCAGTTAGAGCAGCTTGAAGCACTGTATCCTGCAATAGTAGCAGAGGATTCCCCAACAAAGAGAATTGGCGGGGCTGCCTTAACAGAATTTATGCAGGTGGAGCATAGAGTTCCCCTGATGTCCATGGGAGACATCTTCAATCACGCAGAGCTTGTGGATTTTGAGAACAGGATGCGTGATCTTACCTCACTTGAGACAGTTGAGTACTGTGCTGAACCAAAGCTTGACGGTCTTGCAGTATCTTTAATTTATAAAAACGGACTGTTAGTCCAGGCTGCAACAAGAGGCGACGGCAGAGTAGGTGAGAATATAACAGAAAACGTCAAGACCATTAAATCTGTTCCCCTGCGCCTTACAGGCGAGACTGTACCTGAATACCTTGATGTAAGAGGCGAGGTAATCATGACACGTGATGGCTTTGAAAAATGGAATGAAAAAGCCAGACTTAGTGGGGGAAAGGTTTTTGCAAATCCAAGAAATGCGGCTGCAGGATCATTAAGACAGCTTGATCCTAAGATTACAAGTAAAAGACCGCTTGCCTTTTATGCCTATTATGTAGGCGAGTGTGAAGGTTATTCACTTCCAGATGATCAGTACCACCGTCTTTTAGCTCTCAAGGAATTTGGACTTCCTGTAAATCCAAATATAAGGTGTGTCAGAGGACTTTTGGGCCTTAAAGACTTTTATGAGGACATCCTTTCCCGTCGAGAGAGTTTAAATTATGACATAGACGGAGTGGTTTTAAAGGTCAACTCCTTAAGTCAGCAGGAGAAACTTGGTTTTACTGCAAAAACTCCGCGCTGGGCAATTGCCTATAAATTCCCACCAGAAGAGATGATGACCAAACTTATTGATGTGGAGTTTCAGGTTGGAAGAACTGGAGCAATCACTCCTGTGGCAAAGCTTGAGCCTGTTTATGTGGGCGGGGCTACGGTATCTAGTGCAACGCTTCATAATGAGGATGAAATCAGGCGCCTTGGCCTTATGATAGGAGACATGGTTGTGGTAAGACGTGCGGGGGATGTGATCCCGCAGGTCTCTGCTGTTGTCAAAGAAAAAAGGGACGGAACACAAAAAGAGGTGATCTTTCCAACAGCATGTCCTGAGTGTGGCAGTTTAGTTGAAAGAGTAGAAGGCGAAGCGGTTGCCAGATGCACAGGCGGGCTTTTCTGCAGAGCTCAGCTCATACAGTCGATAATTCATTTTGTCTCACGTGATGCAATGGACATTGAAGGCTTTGGTGACAGAATTATAGAGCAGCTGGTATCAACAAAGGTGATCTCCTCTGTAGCTGATTTATATACTCTAAGTGAAGATGCGCTTGCTTCTACGGTATTAGACGAGGGCAGCTATGACAAAAAAGAGCGTCTTTTAGGACATGTGATTGCCAAAAAGCTGATAGCCGCAATAGATAAATCAAGAGTAACTGCAATGAACAGGTTTATCTATGCTTTAGGAATACGTGAGGTTGGAGCAAGTACAGCAAGAACCCTTGCATCAAACTACAGCAATATAGATGATC
>JBJEWX010000117.1:0-2554 GCA_051885275.1 Succinivibrio sp.
CCAGTGTCAGATAGTAAAGGTAATCTTCATCCGCTACAGGATCATGTTTTAAGCCAACTGATAATTCTGAAACAAGAGCCTCTACATCAGTCTCTGAATTGTTATCATGAGGGGTATGTACAAGAGACTGCTCTAAAAATTGAGCTTTAGACTTAAGGAAGGAAATGGAATCATCTGTGGATGGGTTAACTCGGCTTATTCTTTTTTTCATAACAGATCCTTTTACAGTTTATGCAGATTTTACCAAATTAACCTTTAAAAATACATAAACTTACACAGACACTATGAGTTTGACAGCTCCCCATGGATAAAGCCAGGGGCCTTGTCACCACATCATTCGGCACAATTGGGTAAAACTAGAATTGTCAGCTGAGAAGAAGAAAGAATTCATAGGCAGAATAGAATTATTCTGCCTATTTTTTAGATAATTATGCTTCCTGTTTAGCAAAATTCTCTTTAAAGTGGTGAGAAATAATTGCAATTCCTAATGCAACCATGAGTAAGGCCATAACTACCAGGATACAACCGATAAATACAAGCACGCCATTTGAGTTCCACTGCTGCTGAACTACCTGAATTACACCCCAGATACTCATAACCATCATGAACAGCATCGGAATGAAAGCAACAAGCCAGTTTACATTCTTTGACAAAAGCCAAAGAGTGATTACCAGCAAGGTTAAGGCTGACATCAGCTGGTTTGAAGCACCAAATATAGGCCATAATGATGAGGCCTCACCGCTTAGAGCCATCAGAATAGATACTGATATAATCAAAAATGAGGTAAAGAACTTGTTGATCAGGCACTTTCTGATAATTCCCATCTCGTGAGTTTTAACCACTCCGGTGTTAACCTCATCTTTAGATGCACGGGCCATAAACAACTCCTGACAGATAAAGCGACCTAATCTTGTAGCTGTATCAAGAGATGTCATCATGAATGCGGAAATTGCAAGAGATATAAAGGTCTTTGAATATGCAGGATCCAAACCTAAGGCACTGCTGAACTGAGAAATACCTGTTGCAAAGGCAGCAGGAGGGTTGCGTCCAAGCTCTGTGAACTGACCTTTGCTCATTGACATAACTGCAACTAAAGCCATTATTCCTAATACGCCTTCAATCAGCATTGAACCATAACCAATTGGGAGGGCGTTCTTTTCATTGTTTAGCTGTTTTGAGGTGGTTCCAGAGGCTACTAAGGCGTGGAAACCAGAGCATGCACCGCAGGCGATAAAGATAAATAAGGCAGGAACCAAGGCAGTCATCTTTTTATCACCTGTAACTGCAGACCATCCTTCAAAGTAGTTCATCTCAATGCTTGGGTTATAGAAAAGAATTGAGAGGAATCCTAAAAGAATCATTGCATACAGAAGCCATGAGTTCATGTAGTCTCTTGGCTGTAAAAGCCACTGAACAGGCATTACAGATGCTGCAAAGATATATACAGCTAAAAAGCAGATCCATACCTTTGGCAGTATGGCTTCCTCAATACCAAAAACAGAGGCAATATTTAAAGGATACTCGCCACCTACATAAACTGATAAGAAAACCAGTGGAATAAATACTAAAGAGGCTCTCTTAAGTGAAACTCCAAACTTGTTGGTTACCAGAGAGAAAAGTGGAGCAAGAATAATAAACAGAATAGATGCTGAGGCAACTTCTGGGAACTTGGCAAACAGACCTGCAATTAAAAGGGTAAAGATTGCAACCACAAGCACAAGACACAGCAGGCAGAAAGACAGGAACAGCTGACGGCCTGAATAACCCATCAGTTTTTCCATAACAAAAGATACTGAGCGACCTTTGTTTCTTACAGAAATTACTAGCGCTGCAAAATCATGGAAAGCACCTACAAATACACAGCCTACCAGGATCCAGATTAAAGCTGGAAGCCAGCCAAAATATGCAGCCATAATAGGACCTACAATAGGACCTGGACCTGCAATAGAAGCAAAATGGTGACCGAACAGAACTGGAGCTGGTGTTGGAACGTAATCAATACCATCTATCTGTGTATGAGCTGGAGTAGGTCTTTTTGGATCAATTGAGAATAATCTCTTTAAAAAACCGCCATAGATAAAATATGCTAGTGCAAAATATGCAAGACATATACAAAACAGCAAGCTGCCTGTCATATCAAAACCTCAATTATTGCTTTTTAGATTGAATAATCTTCCTGTGATCTGAGCGTGGAGTATTTCTTTCCTCTCAGACTGAAATACAGCTGGTTGCTGTATGTTTGAACGTCTTTTGATTTGATTGGTTAAAGACGCCATGTCAAGCTGGTTAGCTCACATTTTTTTCATGCGTAATTATTGATCACTAAAAAAAATAGTCAACAGGTTTGTACTGCTATATAGACTAATCAGCTAACTTTCAAGAGAATTATGATTTATTGCACCATACTTACTCATTATTTAGCGTCTGAATTTCAATTCATAATCATGAGAATGGTGTATAATTGTCACGCCTGTTAAAGAGGCGATGTGAGTAGAAATACCTATTTTTAATAAGGCAGATCCTCTGCCCGTTTATATCGGATTTAAAAGATCAT